>CAIZGG010000332.1 GCA_903932425.1 uncultured beta proteobacterium
CAAGCCCGCTAATATAGCATGAATACGGACAGCACATCTACCCTGAGAAACTCATGACCGAAGATATTCTAATTAATGTCACCCCATTTGAGACCCGCGTGGCCTTGGTGGCACAGGGCGCCGTACAAGAACTTCATATGGAGCGCGCAATTCAGCGTGGTCAGGTCGGCAACATCTACCTCGGTAAGGTCGTACGCGTCTTACCCGGCATGCAAAGCGCCTTCATTGATATCGGCCTTGAAAAAGCTGCGTTCTTGCACATCGCCGACCTTCGTGAAAATCGTCATGCACGCACCCAGAACACGCCCCCTATTGCGATAGAAAAACTCTTGTTTGAAGGGCAAAGCCTGATGACCCAGGTCATTAAGGACCCCATCGGTACGAAGGGCGCACGTCTTTCGACGCAGATCAGTATTGCCGGACGCCTGTTGGTCTACCTGCCCCACGAGCCCCATATCGGGATTTCACAAAAGATTGGTTCTGAGAGTGAACGCCAAGCCTTGCGTGACCGCGTACAGGCGCTTGTCCCGGCAACCGAGGGTGGCGGTTTTATTGTGCGCACCCAAGCAGAGCTGGCGACGAATGACGAACTGGCTGCGGATCTTGCTTACTTACAAAAGCTTTGGGCAAACGTGCAACAGTCTGCGCGCACACTGCCTGCCACAAGCCTCTTACATCAAGACTTGAGCCTCGCGCAGCGTGTGCTGCGCGATATGGTCACACCACACACCCACCGGATCTTGGTGGATTCACGCAGCACCCTTGCCGAGCTAGAGGCATGGGCTCAAACTTACACACCCTCAGTCACAACGCGTATCGAACACTACAGTAGTGAGCGACCGTTGTTTGATACGGCCAACATTGAAGAAGAAATCAAGTTGGCACTTTCGCGACGTGTTGACTTGAAATCGGGCGGCTACTTGATCATTGATCAAACTGAAGCACTCACAACGGTTGATGTCAACACGGGCGGCTTTGTTGGCGGGCGCAATTTTGACGACACGATTTTTAAAACCAATCTTGAAGCGGCGCAGGCTGCTGCCCGTCAGTTGCGGCTGCGCAATCTAGGCGGGATCATCATTATTGACTTTATTGATATGGACGAGCCAGGCCATCGCGAAGCGGTGATGGCTGAACTGCAGAAGGCTCTGGCTCCCGATCGAACCCGTATGACGATCAATGGATTTACGCAACTAGGTTTGGTTGAAATGACGCGTAAGCGCACGCGCGACTCGCTTGCGCATCAACTATGCGAGCCCTGCCCGACCTGCCAGGGGCGCGGTAACGTTCGTACCAATCGCAGCATTTGCTATGAGATTTTGCGTGAAATTTTGCGCGAAGCACGGCAATTTAATCCGCGAGAATTTAAAATTTTAGCGTCGCAAAATGTTGTTGATCTATTTTTAGAAGAAGAGAGTCAGCATCTTGCGTTGCTCGGGGATTTTGTCGGCAAGCGAATCTCGCTTGAGGTGGCAAGAGACTACAGCCAGGAACAGTACGATATTGTGCTGAGCTAAACCCGTTAAAACACTTATAGACTACTGGACGTTGAGTCGCACGCGCGCAACCGTGCTTGGCTCGCCTGCCCCGCATCCATCAAGACTCAAGTCCACAAAACCTTGGGGTCGATCACGTTACTTCAAGCTAAATTTTTGCGCGCGTATGTATTCGCCAAAATTGTCACGCTCGGGCATTGAATAGTGCCGAGCTTTATCTTCAGACCAACCGTTCAATTCAACATCGGGATAGCGAGAGCTGTAGCGTTGTTTACGCAACGGAAACAACGCATGGCGGCGTTGGTCGTACTCGTCGATTTGTGTGCGAACACGGGCTTCGTCGAACTGATTTGTATGCACGGTTGTACCCAAGGGCAGCCGAGGAATAATGCGCCCGCCTTCGACGGGGTAGCCCACACACAAGCCCGCGATTGGAAACACCGCCTCTGGCAAACCAAGAAGATCACTGGTTTCGCGCGAGTGATTACGCACCGCACTAATGGGCACGACGCCTAAACCAACAGCCTCGGCTGCGCGAATAAACTGCGCCAACACCAAACCGGCATCCACCGCAGCGTTCATAAAATGATCAAGATGCTCGTTCACAAACGGTTTGCCACGCCACTCACCGATCTGGCGGATCCGGCGGTTGTTACCGCAGAACACTAAAAATACCGGTGCGTCGTTGATCCAGGGCATGTCGGGGATAAATGACGCGATCGCTTTGATTTTTTCGCGATCTGTCACGTTGATGATATCGGCCTGCTGCAAATCAGATTTAGAGGGGGCCGATAAGGCACAAGCAAATAGCAGCTTCAGGAGGTCGGCGTCGATCGACTGACCTGTCCAGCGGCGATGTGAACTATGGGTGAGCATGCGTAAGAGTTCGCTCGCATTGGGCACCCCCTCGGGAACATTAAACGTTTCGCCAAATCTGGCCGACGCGGCGCTGGCGAGTTGTTCGGTAATAGGATCGTTTGGATGACTCATCTTTGCCCCTGTCGCCCTTGCCTGAAGGCTGGAATGCCTCAAGCCTTGCCTGTTTTATATATCCGGATTAACTAAATTACTTGGTGATTAAATTCTATGGATTTTTATCTTTATTATTGAAAATATATCTAATTATTTCATAAAGATAGATGTTTAATCTCATCTTTAACTTGAGATTTCATTTTGCATACAAAGACGAGTTTCTACAACCGGTTATTTTATCTGACTCGTTTCATCTGACTTGTTTCATCTGACTCTGACTTGTTTCATCTTACTCGTCACGAAACTGCATTTGATACAAGCCGGCGTAAGCACCGTCCAATGCCAGCAACTCGGCGTGTGAACCCTGCTCGACGACCCTTCCCCGATCCATCACGACGATCTTGTCTGCGTTTTGTACGGTCGATAAGCGATGGGCGATCACGAGCGTGGTGCGCCCTTTCATCAGGGTTTCGAGCGAGGCTTGCACCTGCCGCTCGGATTCATTGTCGAGCGCAGACGTTGCCTCATCAAGTATCAGTATCGGGGCGTTTTTGATTAAGGCACGTGCAATCGCCAAGCGCTGCCGCTGTCCACCCGACAAACGTGTGGCGTTTTCGCCGACTTTTGTTTGTATACCCAAGGGCAGGCTATCGACAAATTCAAGCAAGTTCGCCGCTTGTAACGCCGCGCGAATTTCAGCCTCAGAGGCATCGTGCAGCGCCCCGTACCCCACGTTGACCGCGATTGTGTCGTCAAACAAGACAACGTCTTGGCTGACCAGCGACAGTTGCTCGCGCAGATTGCGCAACGAAACCGACTCGATATCGCGGCCATCAATCAATACCTGACCGCTGCCTGGGGCGACGAAGCGCGGCAGCATGTTGACCAGGGTGGTTTTGCCGCTACCCGAGCGCCCCACGAGGGCGACCGTTTGACCGGGCTCAGCGACGATACTGATCTGCGCCAAGGTATCGACATCGGCCTCTGCAAAGCGATGCGACACCGCCCTGAATTCAACCCGGCCGTTGACCCGGCCCTCAAAGCTTCCGGTCGCGTCATCAACCTCAGAGGGCTGATCGACCAAAATAAACACACTTTCGGCCGACACCAACATCTTTTGGGTGCGGCTTGCAACCTTGGTTAAACGCTTCACCGGATCAAAAATCTGCGCAAGTGCTGCCATGAAGGCGGCAAAACTACCCACTGTTAAGGTGCCGGCATTGCCCTGACTGAGCGCAACCGAGATCACTGCCGCAACAGCGATCGCTGTCACCACTTGAGTAATCGGGGTCAACGCCGCGTCTGAGGTCGCAGCCCGCATGTCAAAGCGCCTTAGGCGGCCGCTGACATAAGCAAAGCGCTTACGCTCGAACGCATACCCATCAAACAGCTTCACCACACGCTGCCCGTCAATGCCCTCGTTCACAACGCGGGTGAGCTCGGCGTTCATGTTGACGGTGTCTCGGTTGATGCGACGCATGCGGGCGATGAAGCCGCGCGAGATCAACACCGAAATCGGCATCGTTAGCAAAATAATCAGCGTCAACTGCCATGACATATACAGCAGGACTCCGATCATCGCGATCACCACCAGCGACTCGCGCACCACGACCGTCAGCACATCGGTGGCGTAGCTTGTGACGTTGCCGGCATCAACCGTGAAGCGATTTAACAGGCGCCCGGTATCGCCTTTTTTGAACTCGCTGTCGGGCATCGATAATAATTTTTCAAACATATCGGCGCGCACGCCCAACAAGACATTGTTCGCCACCCAGGCCAGCAAATAATCGCTAAAAAAGTTACAGACCCCACGCAGTGTAATCAGCGCAATAATGGCCAGCGGAACTTGCCACACGTACTCTGGTTTGGCTCCAGAGAACCCCTCGTCAAGCAGCGGTTTCATTGCCACCGCGAGTGTCGGTTGCGTCGCTGCAGCACCCGCCATAAACAGCACGGCGAGCGCCAGACCTTTCCAGTAGGCACCAACGCGTTCGTAAATACGACGCCACAAAGTAATACTCAAGGGAGATGATGAGCTAGCAGGGAGGCCGGTCAATTGAGTCAAAATAACGCTCTGGTAAGCAGAAAACTGAAGTTTACCCGCTCTGGCTGGGTACCAGCGCCCCGATCGACCAGCCTTTTCGCTTGACCCCGCACGCTGAGGTCCCGTACACAGAATTCATTCTAGTCAAAGGGACTTGGGTCGCAGGCGCACTTGTCGTATCCTTACGCAATGAACTTAAGGTTAAATAAGTAATGCGACAAGAACCCATTTTGATCCGCCTACCGAACTGGGTCGGCGACGTGTGTATGAGCCTGCCGGTGCTAGATATGCTGCGGCGTCTCAACATACCCTTTGCCGTTTGCGCGCGAGGCTGGGCTAAGGATCTGTTGGCGGGCCTAGGCGTTGAAGGTTTTTTACCCATGTCTGGACGTCTGATTGATGATGTGAGCGAGGTGCGCACCTGGCGTAAAAAGCACCCGCAATACCGGCGCGGTCTACTTTTGCCCGATTCATTCTCAAGCGCCTTGTGTTTTCGCCTTGCCGGCCTGCAAAGCGCGGGCTGGCGAGATGACGGTCGCAGCCTGCTTTTGCGCTGGCCGCTGCACAAGCCAATCGAACCCTTGCATGCCGTTCAAAGCCATTTTGCCTTGGCCAAGCAAGCTTTGGCAGCGTGGGGCATTGATGCACAACCGCAGGCGCTGCCCGAGCGTTTGCACTTGCCGATCACCAAACAACACACTCAAAGCGCACACGATCAGCTAAACGCGGCAGGTCTTAAGGCCGGTGACTTTGTGCTGATCGCTCCAACCGCTACCGGCACCCACAAAGGGCAAGCAAAAGTTTGGCCACAGTTCGATGCGTTTACGCGCATTCTGCAAAACAACGGTGTGCGAGTCGCGATGTGTCCGCCAAAAGCCGAACAGGCCGCTGCGCTGCGGGCCGTTCCGACTGCCGATCTGATCGACCCACTGCGACTCGGTGGCTTTTGTGCCCTCACCCGCCTTGCCAAAGTTGTCATTTGCAATGATTCAGGTGTGTCGCATCTTTGCGCAGCTGTCGGTGCCAAACAGGTCACGCTATTTGGAGTCACCGACCCTGCTCGCACCGGTCCGTGGGCCCCTGAAAGCATCAACTTAGGCCAACTGGGCCAGTGGCCGACCGTGGGCGAAGCCGTACAGGCGACACAGCAATTCTTTGTATCTCGTTAAGATGAGAGCTACGCTCTGCTTTTCTAAAATCGTTGACTAGTTAAGCCACCGTGCTCTCACAGATCCCTTTCTCGAACCTGTTTTTATACCCCCCTAGCCTGGGGCTTCTGCTCTTGCTCATTGCAGTGCTGTGCGCGCTGCGCGCCTATAAACGCACGGCGGTGTTGTTCTCGTTGTTAGGACTTGGTTGGATGCTGCTATGGTCGTTACCGATCACCTCACTGTATTTTGGCGGCAAACTTGAAACACGCTTTGCTTATGACGAGGCTGCGCGTGCGCCTCGGGCTGATGTCATTGTGGTACTGGGGGGTAACACTCAAGCTAACCGCGCGAACTGGTTTGAGCCATACAACCGCGCCACAGCTTTTGATCGAATCGATCGCGCAGCAGCTTTGTATTTCGCCGGACGGGCACCAAAGATTCTGTTATCTGGGGGGGCACTTGAAGGTAAAGTCAGTGAAGCGCGCATCATGGCTAAAATCTTGCGCCAACGTGGTGTGCCAGAGTCGGCACTCATTCTAGAAAATGATAGCCGCTACACTTACGAGAATGCACAGTTTTCAGATCGCATGATGCAAACCGCCCACCTCAAACGTGCGCTGTTGGTAACCTCGGCGTTGCATATGCCGCGCGCACTTGCCACATTTATCAAACGTGGCGTTGACGCCATCCCAGCATCGAGCGCCCCGCAAATCACACTACCCGATGACGAGCCCTTAAACCCCTGGCTGCCGCATATTCGCAGCCTTGAAGCCAGTCGGACGATTATTAAAGAATATCTAGGGCTTTTGGGCTATTGGTTGCGCGGCTGGGTTTGACTAGAACCCCAGTCAATTGCGTTCGGGGTACGCCACGGGGGCTTGCTTACGTCGAGGCAAACGCGACGCGTCTGGCTTCGATACTTTCTGCATACAGTGCCTCGTATTTTTGCGCTGCAGCTGTCCAGGATAATGAGCCAACGAGTTTGGCCGCGTGATGCAACAGGTTTGCGCGTAACGCCTGATCTGAATTCAACGCATACAAACCTTGGGCGATTTCGCGCGCGTCTTGGGGGTCGTTTAACACCCAAGCATCGTGGAGGTGCGTCACATAGCGCCCAAACCCGCAAAACTCTGGGCCACTGATGATCACTGGCAAGCCATGAGCCATCGCCTCAAGTGGGGCCAATCCAAAGCTATCGATCAAAGTCGGGTGTACGTAAACATCGGCAGCCTGATAGTACGGCGACACCTCAGACGTTGGAGGGATCAGACTGACGCGCGCAACGAGCTTGGGGTGATTAACATCCAAATAATCTTTAATTTCAGGCTGAGCACCAACCACCGCGAGCCGAAAGTTTTCTGGAAGCTGGTTTAAGGCATCCAGCACGGTGGCGAGCCCCTTTCGTAAGGGATTACGTGCTACCAGCAAGCAGCCAACATCGCCCTGTGTCCAACCTAGCCTGGCACGAATCTGCGTGCGTAAAGCGGGATCAACCGCTACGCTAGTCGCCCCAGGTGCGATCGTATCAACGGCGAGTTGATCACCATAAGAGTCATGTATCCGCTCTTTCAGCCAGTGCGACACGGCAACCACGCGTGAGCCAGTTTTGGCGCGCATTGCCGCCGCCTCGAGCAATAAATACACGATGTTGCTGGGCTGCAAATAGACCAAAAATCGTCGCCAGGCGCTGACACCATGCAAACGGCGGTAGCGAATCGGCGCAACATGAATGACATGAATATGACCAGCGCCACCGTTCATATGAGAATGCACAACATCAAAGTTGTCGCGCGTGAGACGTTTGGCCTGGC
>CAIZGG010000333.1 GCA_903932425.1 uncultured beta proteobacterium
GCAGCTTTAATAGCGCCAGTCTCATTCTTGTCACCCAAAGGTGTAGAAGTACCGTGCGCATTGACATACTGAATTTGCTCGGCGTTGAGGCCAGCATCGCGCATAGCATTCAACATGCAACGGCGTGGACCATCCATATTTGGCGCAGTCATGTGATACGCATCGCCACTCATGCCAAAGCCCAAGAGCTCACAATATATTTTTGCGCACGCTCGACACCCGCAAACTCAAGGCCTGCAACCACGTTATCGAGTGCCGAACGCCAGGGCAACAACGCCTCGCCTTGAAACATGTACCCTGCGCGCTTGTTGATGCCATTTAACGGGGCACCGAAAGACTCGACGGAGCCACTAGAAGGAGTAAGCAGCCCTGCGGCGATATTAAGCAAGGTCGATTTACCGCAGCCGGTGGGTCCAACCACCGACACGAACTCACCAGCCGCAACCGCAAGCGTGCTGTTGGCAACTGCCGTGTAGCGCTGACTTGGATCATCACGCGATACAAACGTGCACGTGATGTCTTTTAACAAGAGCGCCGGTGTGGAGGCCTGCTCCTGACCCGTAGCTGTTACCACTTCAGTAGATACCATCAACCATACTCAATTTAAGCTTTAAAGGCAGGAGGCTTTTGATTAGGCCTTGACCTCGGGATACTTTTGATTCGCACGACTCGTGAAGTCATTTGTCCAAGTTTTAGCCAGATCAATTTTGGCATCTCGTATATCAGCACTGAAAGCGGACAACGCTTTCAAGGCAGTCGGTGGGCCGTCCTCTGGGATCATGCCGTCTGGCGAAATCGCCTCAAGACACTTTTCAACTGCTTTGGCATAAATCTCTGGCTTGCCTTGCAGGTAGCTGGCAGGCACTGCCTTTGTGACCCCTTCCGGGCCCGCTTTGATAATCCACTTATCGGCGCGCACAATCGCATTGACTAAGGCTTGTACTGTTTTGGGATTCGCATCAATATAAGCTTGCGGCAGATAGAGACTTCCGGCCGGCATGTTGCCACCAAAGATGTCTTGCGTGTCTTTTAAGCGACGCGTGTCGACAACGGTCAGGATCTCGTTGGCTTCTTCAAGCGTGGTGATAACCGGGTCAATATTTGAAAGCGCATCAATATGCCCTTCACGCACTGCAGAGATCGCACCGGCACCCGCGCCCACACCAATGAAAGAAACATCGGTCGGCTTCAAACCATGCTTGGCTAAATAAAAGCTAGCGATCATGCTGGTTGATGAACCTGGTGCAGTCACACCGATTTTTTTGCCGCGCAAATCAGCCGCCGTCTTGAAATTCGGCAAGTTCCTTTTTGAAACGCCAAGAGTGATCATTGGGCAACGACCTTGCAACACGATGCAACGGAAAAACTGCCCCTTAGACTGCAGGTTGATTGTGTGCTCGTAGGCGCCTGACACGACGTCAGCACTACCGCCCACAACCGCCTGCAAAGATTTTGAGCCGCCGGCAAAATCAGAAATCTTGACATCCAAGCCTTCGTCTTTGAAGTAGCCCAACTGCTCGGCAATCGTTAAGGCTTGGTAATAGGTGCCGACCTTACCGCCCACAGCGATATGAACACTAGTTTTTTCAAGTTTTTGCGCAAGTACCAAAGATGGTGCGGCAGACAACAACCCTGCTGTACCCGCGAACTGAAGCAATTGACGGCGTGAAATCGACATGAGCGTCTCTCGTGATATTTTTTTGATGATCTATTTAAGCATAGCGCCGACCTTGCGCGACTCAGAGTTTACCCGCAAATGCTTCATTTTTAGCTTGATACAAGTCTAGTCAGGCTTGCACAATCGCTCTTAATTTCAGTCAAAAGAAAGCCGCTATCGAGGCAGAAAATTCAAGTTGGTTTGCGCTCTAACAACGCCCAGGCAACGGTGCCTGCATCAACATATTCGATTTCGCTACCGGCGGGCACACCGCGGGCCAACCTTGTCACGTTGATACCCTTGGCGCGCAAGGCCTCAGCGAGGTAGTGTGCAGTTGTCTCACCCTCGGCTGTGAAATTAGTAGCGAGAATGACTTCTTGCACAATACCGTCGGTGGCGCGCTTAAGGACTCGATCAAAATCGAGCTCGTCGGGGCCTCTGCCCTCAAGCGGAGCCAGGCTACCCATTAAAACGTAATACAGGCCTTGATAACCGTGAGTCGCTTCAATCGAATTTTGATCAGCGGGCGTCTCTACGATACACAACAGCGTGTTGTCGCGCTCATCATGTTCGCAGGTTGCGCACACTGGTGTTTCAGTGAACCCGTTACATAATTCGCAGTGCTGTAAACGCTGCACCGCATCGGTGAGCGCCTGGCCAAGTTGCTGAGCAGCCTTGAGGTCGTGCTGCAACAAGTGATAGGCCATTCGTCGTGCGGTACGAACGCCCACGCCAGGCAACCGGCGCAAGGCCTCGACCAGGGCTAAGAGCGGCTGCGGCTCAGAAGATGACGCACTCATTAGAAAGGTAGTTTCATCCCGGGGGGCAAAGGCATACCTGCGGTGACACCAGCCATTTTTTCTGAGGATGTTGCCTCAGCTTTACGCAAAGCATCGTTAAACGCGGCCGCAACCAAATCCTCGAGCATATCTTTATCATCTGCCAGCAAACTTGGATCAATCGTGACCCGTTTAACATCGTGACGGCAAGTCATCGTCACTTTAACCAGACTGCCACCCGCAGCACCTTCAACCAAAATTTCGGCTAAGGCATCCTGCGCCTTTTTCATATTTTCTTGCATCTGTTGCGCTTGACGCATCAAACCTGCAATCTGTCCTTTCATCATAATGAGATGTCCTGAAATGATTGAATAAATGTTGAAGAATAAATCTTTGAGGTTGAACCCATTATGGCGTGAGTTTTCAACAACTCAAATTGCCGCGTGACCCGGACGAATCGACCCAGGCACCACGTGGGCACCAAAATCTTTCATCAGCGCCTGCACAAAGGGATCGACCGTGACCGAGTGTTCAGCGGCCTGTTGCCGAGCCGCTTGCACCGCCAGATCGACCGCATGGGCTGACTGCCCCTGGCCCGCTCCGATTTCAAAATAGACCTGCACGACAAAGCCGAAATATTCAGTCAGCACAGCACGCAACCGATCAGCGTGCGCACCCTCAGCTAAAGCCTTGGAGGCGACGCGCAGCGTGATCGCACGGCCCGACACAGCCACCCATTCGGATTGCCGCGCCAACTGCGCGGCCATGCCAGACAGCGGAAGTTTGGCTGAGAAGCCAGCCCAGGGTTCGGGCAAGACGATTGTGTCAGATACGGGTTTGGCTGGCGCCTGAGCAAATTGCGCATCGTCAGCCTGATCGAACACAGGCTCAAAACCGTAATCGATCTCGTTGTCTGAAAAATATTCAGGCTCAATTTCGATGTAAGGGGGCTCTGAGTCATCTAGATCCGTCGATGGCTTGTTTGCCGCGAGGGTAACCGCCGACAGAGCTGCTTGCGCTGCAACAGACTCAGTTGTGACCGGTTGCGTTGTGACGGGTCGCGCAGTGTTTGATTGTGCTACGACCTGTGCCGCTGCCGATGCTTGCGTTTCGGTTACTGGCGCTGCGGTTGGCTGGGTTGCACTTGCTTGCGCTGTGACAGGCGGCCTAGCGGGCGTTTGGCTAGACGTTTGCGCGTTGACTGGCAACGTTTGCTTTGTTTGGGCAGCGGCAGCCCTTGTCGGGCCCGAAGACGCGTTTGCAGGCTGAGTCACTTGCGCCACCACCGGTTGTTGCGCACCCCCTGCAGCACCCGACAAAGACAGCATGCGCAGGCAGGCCATCACAAAGCCGGCGTACTCATCGGGCGCAATCGCTAACTCAGAGCGACTATGCACCGCTACCGTGTAAAACAGTTGTACCGCATCGGGCTGTAACGAACTGGCAAGACGCTTGATATCTATCGCCAACGGGTCGGCATCGTCAATCGCTTGTGCCACCCGCTGCACAATCGCGACGCGCGATAACAAAATCGCTAGGTCAGCGAGCGCTGCCCGGTAAGACAAGCCTCGCGTCGCGAGCTCATCTGCGATCTCGAGCACAGCACTAGCCTGACCAGCCTGTAAAGCGTCAAGCAAACGTACCAAATGACGCTGATCAATCGTACCCAGCATGCCACGCACCGCTTCTTCTGTGAGGTTGCCAGCGCTATACGCAATAGCCTGATCTGTCAGCGATAGTGCGTCGCGCATCGAACCCGAAGCAGCCTGACCCAATAAGCGTAATGCGGGCACTTCAAACCCGATCTCTTCTGCACCCAACACCTGTTCGAGGTGACCGACAATTGCGTCACCAGGCATCTGCTTAAGATTGAATTGCAAACAACGTGACAGGACGGTGACCGGTATTTTTTGCGGATCAGTCGTTGCCAAAATGAATTTGACATGTGCCGGCGGCTCTTCGAGCGTTTTGAGCATCGCGTTAAACGCGTGCCCGGTCAACATGTGCACCTCGTCAATCATGTAGACCTTGAAGCGACCCACGCTAGGCGAGTAAACAGCCTGCTCAAGCAGCTGCGTCATCTCTTCAACGCCACGATTAGAGGCCGCATCCAGCTCTAGGTAGTCAACAAAGCGCCCTTCATCGATTTGCGTACACGCCTGGCACACCCCGCAAGGCGTCGCTGTGATACCGGTTTCGCAATTCAGCGCCTTGGCCAAAATACGCGACAAGGTTGTTTTACCGACCCCTCGAGTGCCAGTAAATAACCAGGCGTGATGCAGACGTTGTGTGGTGAGTGCGTGCGTCAGGGCTCGGACAACGTGATCTTGACCGACCAAAGTGTCAAACGAACGAGGACGCCATTTGCGCGCAAGGACCAGATAAGTCATGAAATATGCGTTTTACTGACAAAAATTACCAACAAAACCATCGCAGCACGCGTACAACTGGCAGCGAGCCGCACTGACAAGGCGAAAGAGGCGAGCCTGACTTCGGCACTGTTTCTGCACGACTATGGCTGCTTCGTTCCCGACCTGACCAGATTTGCCGCCGAACCATGCGAAGGGGCCCGCCAAGCTCCATTCTAGCAGGGCTTGCCGTTCACTTGCGGCGCGTACTCAAACCAAAGATCATCTCGAGGAAAATAAAGTGCTGCGCGCGCCGCCCGACCATCTAGTCCAGTCACTTGATCGCAGTAGCCTTGCAACTGCTTGGCATAGCGCGCCAGCATACGCTGACCAAACGTCTCGGGCGTTTCAGAGGCCATCGGGCGACCCGTTTTGTAATCAACGACCAGCCACCCTCGCTCGTCCTGTAACGCCAAATCCACAACCGATACTCTGCCCGAATCGTCAAGCAGCGCCCATTCGCGACGTGCCCCGACCTCTGAAAGCAGCCTCTGACCGCGTTCATGATTGAGCATCGCGCACAGAGTTTCGAGCACCTCGTGTGCGGCGCTGGCCACCTCGGGCGCAGGAATACCCGCCTGAATACACTGGCGCTCAATACGGTTACGCTGCTCATGCAACTTACGCTGTGACCACTGCGCTGCCCCTTGACGACCCACATGATCCAGCCACGCGTGAATCAACGTACCGAGCACACGTTCATGAGATTTCACTGCGGACCAGACGTAAGCGGGATTGAAGGCGGACGCCGCAATCGCGGGCGCAGTCGAAGTATCTGCTGCGCGCGATGCCACTGAGGTCATTAACGTTGCTACGTCAGCACGACGAATTAAAGGCGCACCGCGATGATAAGGCGTAGCGGCCGACTCCTGTTCTGGGCGCGTCAACACCGGCGCAAGCGATTCTCTGCTCCAGCCAGACCACAAACGCTCAAGCAAGCTTCCTTTGGCAGGTTCAGCGACCGCGAGGCTTTTCGTCGACACACTAAAATCTGCAACAAGATGCAGAATCTGCTTGGCGCGCGTTGCAGCGACATACAACAGACGATCGATTTCAAATTCGCCGCGACGCTTTTCCCGCTGACCGAGATACTTCGCGATCGGATCCTGCTCTTTGCTCGCGCGGGCCTTAATGGGCCCCAACAGTAGCTTCGAGGCGACTTGTTCAAAACGCAACAGGGGTGCCCGATCGGGTGCTGGGCCACGCTGCAAACCATACAAAATGACCGTTTCAAACTGCAGGCCTTTGCACTTGTGCATCGTCATAATTTCAACCGCTCTGTCATGCGGATCCGGCGAGGCATAAAGCTTTTTTAGACGTTCTTGCAGTTCGTCTATCTGAAGCGCACCATAGGGTGCCAGGCGTTCAATGAGTTCAAACACACTCTCGGCATCTTGCAAATCCGCCGCAGACTCTGCGAGTGCAGGCCCGGCCAACGCACGCCACACAGACTCAAGGCGCGCAGCAAAGGGTTGAACATCATCTTGCGTCATGGCCTGAAGCAAAATCGGTGCTACACACTGCAATCGTAAAAACTCTTCAGGCGCAAGATTCTGCTGCGCCTGACACAAGCCAGTCACATCCCTTGGCTTGAATACCACGCGCAAAATCTCTGGAACTGTCTGGTTGTTTTGCCCAAACAGTCGATGCAGACTCTCGAGCGTTAATCCACAGTATGGCGAGCGCAGTACTGACATCCACGCTAAGCGGTCAGCCGGATGCGTCAGCGCGCGCGCAATTTGAACCAGATCGACCACATAAGGGCGCTGATGCAAGGGCACTAACTCAACCGCGCGGCAGGCAATCCCCTCGCGTTGCAACAACTGCGTCAGGTCAAGTAAGTGCGAACGGGCACGCACCAAAATCGCCACGGGGTGCTTATGTTCAGGCTGGCTAAAATCAAGCAACGCTTGCCGCGCCAACTCGACCACGCGCTGCTGAGAGGTTTGTGATTCATCGGGCAAAAAAGAATGACAGCGCACAGCATCAGGCACTGTTTCAGCCTTGAACGCGACCGAGGCTGCATAAGATATCGCACCGACCGACGGATCATCTGTTTCAGGAAACATAGGCTTGAATGTTGCATTGACCCATTCAACGATTTTTCTTTGCGAGCGAAAATTATCCGTCAATTGCAGACACGTTAGCTTTAACCCCGCCAGGCCGTGATCACGCACTTTGATAAACAGGCTCACATCAGCCTTACGAAACCGATAGATGGACTGCATCGGATCGCCGACTAAGAACAGACTACGCCCATCACCCTGCTGCCAACCAGAGGTCAATTTTGTTAGCAATGCGATTTGCGACAAACTAGTATCTTGAAACTCATCGATCAACAAGTGCTGAATACTGGCATCAAGTTTTAGCAACAGTTCGCTTGGCTCATCGGTGTAACCAAGTGCCAAATCGGCACGGCGGGCAATCTCGATAAAGTCGACCTCACCGGCCTGAATAAACTGCAGCGTAAGCTGACCAGCGGCTAACTTTAAACACTGCATCTGGGCCTGGATGATGTCCCATTGGTCAGCTGTAAATTGATAATTTGGCAGCGTGATCGTGGCGGCCAGACGGCTCAACCACTCAGGCAACTGCGCGCCTGCCAACTCAAGCGGCCGGTGATCATTTAACCATTGCAGCATCTGCGCCTTTGCCGCCTTACCTTCGGCGCCAGCCGGAAATCCTTGGGCGACGGTGACGGTCTTGCGCACTTGCCCCTCTGCGGTCAGCAATAAGGCGGCCAAGCCTTGCCAGCGCTCTAGCTCGGCAAAATTCGCCTCAAAGGGGCTACCGTCCCAATCAAGCAACGCCACGATCGGACTGTCTGGATGAGTCTGCAGCGAATTGGTTGCAGCCAGATGCGCAAGTGGCGCAAGCTGCTCGGCCCACCCCGCAGGCATGACCGCTAACAACTTGGCCAGATCCTGTTCAATCGCATCTAATAAATTATCTTCAAGCGCACTGTGATCATCCGTTCGTTCAAGGTGCGGCAACCATTGATCACGTTGACTCAACATATCGGCCAGCGCTTCGCGCGTGGCGGCCACATCCAAATCCATGTGCGTCAACAAACGGGTGACCTCGGGACACGCACCGGCCAACTCGATGGTGGCTCCCGCGGCAGCAAGATAGTGTGACCGGGGATCATCCGAAATCGCAGGCAGGCCGCCCATCGATGACATCCAGGGCATCGCACGCACTAATGACGCGCAAAACGAATCGATCGTGCGAATCGCCAGACGCGCAGGATATTGCAACATGTCCCATTGAAATTCTCGGTCGCGCTCGAGCGCCTTGCGAGCCATTTCCCAGCTGCGCCGCTCGTGCTCGGCTACGGGCGGGATATCGCTTAACCCTTTGGTCAACTTCTCGAGCACGCGTTCATGCATCTCAGCCGCAGCCTTACGCGTAAAGGTAATGGCGACGATGTCTTCTGGTCGTTTGACGGTACTGAGTAAGGCAAGAATACGGTCAGTCAAGAGCTCTGTCTTGCCAGAGCCCGCTGGGGCTTGCACCAGAAATGAGTGCCTTGGATCGGTTGCCTGAAGCCTGACGGCGGCATCACTAGGTTGCTTTTCACTCATCGCTTGGCTCATCTTCATACAGACGCAACAACGGCAAGACATCGCAGTGCTCTAAATCCGCTTTGTTCCAGGCTTGATTGAGCGCGTGACCCGACACAAACTCAGCGGCCAGCACTTCGATGGCGGCTTGAAGCCTGAGCAACAGCGCCTGCCAGCTTTCGTCTTTAAATTTTGCCTCCTCAAGAGTCTGAGGGCCTTTTATCCCAAGGCAGTCGTCCTCAATTAAGCCCGCCACGACGGTCTCTTTTGAATGTAATTGCGCAAGCACGAGACCAGAGATGTTCGAGGCAGGCTGCTCACGACTGCTATCGGTCTGGCCAAGCATCATTGCATAAGCAGGCACCTGTAAATTCAAAGGACGAGGTGTTTTCCAGTCATTCAATATTTTGGGTAATGCTGAACCGGTTTTGTAATCAATAATGACCTGATCGTTTGACTCACCGACCGCGTCCAAGCGATCAAGTCGCACGTCAAGCGTTAATCCCTTCACAGATAATTTGCGCTTCTGTTCGACTTCAAGCACTTTAAAAGGCAAGCGAGTCGCTTCAAGCGCAAGCCACTGCCTGACCACCGCAATACCGCGCTCGATCTCAAGACGCTGCAAGGTCTCTTCAAAAGCGTGTAGCTCTTTGCGGCCTACCTCATAGGCGATCCGCTCAAGTTGAGCGTCAAGTGTGCGTTGAACCACTGCGTGATGCAAAGCGTCTTGATCGTGAAGCTCTTCCCAGATTCGTTGCAACACTCCGTGCAAAAACATGCCACGTTGCATCTTGTAGGGAAGTTCTGTGTAGGCCGGTAAGCCTCGCACCCCCAAGCGATGCCGAATAAAGGCCCATAGAGGGTTGCGTGCCTGCGTCTCCAACAAACCAATTCCACCAGAAATCTTCTCGTCCTCAGCCACTGCCGGCCCCTGATCGTCCGAGAGGCGCTCAAGCACCGGCTTTGCGCTCATGGGAATAGCAGGGGTCCACAGATCTGCGCTAGGTTCAAACGACACAATCAAGGGCGAAGGTCGCAACGTACGCTCGCCCTCAAACATGGCAGAACTCACAACAATTGTTGGAGCCGTCAGGCAAAGCGCTTCAAAGATTTTCTCAGCCCACTGAAGCTCGCGCTCGGGGGTCGCACGTGGCGCCTGCGCCTGCCGCAGCGCTTGCACTGGAATAAAAGGATTCGGTTTGGCAATTGCTGGTAACACTTCATCAGTCAGGCCTAACATCCAGATTGCGTCCCACTGACCACCCTCAGCCTCGAGCAAGCCCAACACATCCAAGCGCGCATCGAGCGCGCGTTGCGGCTGAAACAAAGTACTGCGTGCAAGCCTGCTGAAAATCTTGAAGGCCTCGCCTGCCGTCAATACGCCAAGCACCGCCGAGAGCGCCTCGAAGCGTTCAAACAATTCATCAAGTGCCTCGAGCACTTGGTAAGCCGCCGAACTTTGCTGACCGACTCCAGGAAAGCCGAGTGTCGCAAGCGTTGCACGAAAAAATCCAGCCCAAAAATAGGCGGGTGCCGACGAGGCGGCGCCCTGCCAGTCTTGCCAGGCACGTTGCCAGGCGGGCGATAACTGCTCTAGCGCCGACAGGGAGTGGGTCCAGGCGGCCACACTCACTTGACTGACATACTGCTGGCGCCAGCGGGCATCCAGTTGGGCACGCCTGCCCATTTCAGCGACGTGCCCCACGCAGTGACCAGCGAGTAACGCGGCACTGAGATCAGCAGGCGTTGCCTGCTCTTGCTCTTTCATCAAAACAAAGGTTCGCAACCAAGCCAGGGCTGCACGTCCAGCCCCCCAATCAGCTAAAGGCCGGGCGACCGCAACGTTAAACGTATAGGCAGGCAAACTCTGTGCATCACTTAAAACACGAGCCAACACCCGGCGGGCGAAGGGGGCCTGGGCATCCAGCGAGACGGCCACAATCGCAAAACGGCCTTCGGGTTGCGCCTGCAGCTGCGCGCGCGCCCAGTGAGCCGCGGCCTGCCATTCAGACTGGGCAGTGCCACACACCACGCGGCTCACGACTGCGGCCGGCTTCGCAGGTTCTCGCAACACCGCTAGTGCGATCCCTCGCGCCAGAAGAGCCGCGCACAATATACCCATGCGCGGTGAAATTTCAGTAAACCCTGCGAACACAATCGTGTCGGGTAGTTCAAGGCCACCTTCAATATGCTGAATCAGCCGCGTCACGGCCAAGTTCGGATCCAATGCGTCGAGTGCATGCAAGCGACTGCGGTAACCATCACGCCAACGCGAAAAACTTTTATATTCATCGGTTGCATCCACGAGGTCTACCGAGATGCGCCACTCGTCGATCAACTGATCCGCTTGCAGCGCCCCAGCCGCAGCTTGATTCACGTCAAGCAACACGCGGTCTTTTTCGAGCGTATCGATCACCTCGGCCCAAACAGTTTGAGCTGCAAAGTGATCAAGCAACAAGGTATGCTCAGTGAGCCCCTCTTGAAACCCAGCACGCCCTAGCTGCTGCACGATCCAACCCGACCAGGGGACCACTGTCGGAATTTCGGACACCGGTTGCGCTTGAGCCGCCTGCTGGCGAGCCAAGCTTTGAATGACTCTGCGTGCCAGACGATTATTGACGGTGATCACCGTTGTGTTGCGCGCTTCTAAATCACGAAGCTGGACATAATCGATGAAAGGTAAATCAGACAGTTTTTGCATAGGTTGCGGACTACAGGCCGCACAGCGAAGCGATCGTTTCCCAATTTAAACGCATTGCCGGAGACAGATACGCTAAAAATCCGACTAGCAATACACCACCGAGCAAAGCCGCGAGACTCACCCTCAACATCAGAGACGTTTTGCGCGAACGCCCAGCCATCAGCGTTGCGCCCGAGACATGGTTTTGAGCAGAGGCAGCAGCGTCAACATTCACCTAAGCGGTTTTAGCAGTCAGTGGCACGTTGAGTGGAGTTTCGCGCACCGGCAGGTACAACGCGGCTGCAATCAAGGATAAAGCGATGCCCAACCACCAGACAAGATCATAGCTACCGGTCAACGCCTGCACTCGCCCGCCGATCCAAACCCCGCTGAAGCTGCCGAGTTGGTGACCTAAGAAGGTCATGCCCATGAGGGTGGCGCCAAAACGCAAACCATAAATATGACCGATCAACCCTTGCGTCAGCGGAACAGTGCCTAGCCAGAAAATCCCCATCCAACCTGCAAAAACGTACACCACCCAGGGCGAAGTGGGCATCATCAAAATCCAAAGCAAACCCACCGAGCGTAAGGCGTACAAACCAGCCAACAAATTCTTTTTGCTATGCGTACCACCGAGCTTGCCAGCGGTAAACGACCCAAACACGTTAAACAACCCAATCAAACCAATCGCGATCGCGCCCGTGCTGGCGTTCAGGCCCTTGTCAACCACAAACGCAGGCAGATGTAAGGTAATGAAGGCGGTGTGAAATCCACAAACAAAATAGCCCCAAAAAATCAGGTGAAAGGTTGGATGTCTGAGTGCCTGACTAATCGCCTGCAGCATGGATTGCTGCGGACCGGTACTTGGGCCAGGTGTGCCGCGCAAAAACCAAGCCAGCGGCAAGGTCATGGCGAGCGTAAGCGACAGCACCCAGTAGGCCCCAGTCCAGTTCAGCGAATCGATTAAGAACTGCCCAGTGGGCACCACTAAAAACTGACCTAAGGACCCGCCTGCACTGGCGATACCCATCGCCGTGCTGCGTGAAGCCACAGGTACGGTGCGCGCGATCACGGGCAAAATGACAGCAAAGGTGGTACCCGCCTGCCCCAAGCCAATCAACAGGCCGGCGGTCATGTACAACTCGAACTCGGTGCTTGAATAGCGTGTGCCCAAGAGCCCTAAGGCATACAGCGCGGCGCACAGCGCGATTGTTCGACCTGCGCCCAGGCGATCAGCCATCATGCCCGCGCCGATCGCGCCAAAGCCCCAAGCCAAATTTTGGATCGCAAAGGCCATTGAAAAGACCTCGCGTCCCCATCCGCGCTCGAGCCCCATCGGTTGGATAAACAGCCCGATCGTGGCGCGAATACCCATCGCAAGCAGCACAATTAAGGTGCCGATCAAAATTGTTCTGAGCGCTAGTGGATCGTCGAGTAACTGAGGCTTGTTTGCTGCTGAGGAAGGCGTCTGCGTCATGTTGCGAGGTGAAATATTCTATTTTTTTGGATCATGAGTTTGCCTCATGAGTGCTTGACCTTGATCATAACGAAAACAATCCGCAAAAACCCAGGGTTTAGCAAGAAAAGTCGTATTTGCAGTCAATCTGTAGAGCGTTTGAACTGAGTCTGAACGCATCGTTCGGCGATGTTGGTCCCGCCGACTGGAATCGAACCAGTGTCCCACGCTTAGGAGGCATGTGCACTATCCACTGTGCTACGGCGAGAATTTGAAGTGAACGTCAGCAAAAGACTGGTCGTTCAAACCTTGGAGTTGGACGTAGTTTAACAACAGGCGCGCTAGATGACCCCGTGCGGTAAAACGTTTGCTGCTTCAGGCGAACCACTGTCACGTTAAGACAACCATCAGCCTCTGGGATGATGCTGTGCGTGCAGGCTTTTAAGCCGCTCGCGCGCCACATGCGTGTAAATTTGCGTGGTTGAGATGTCAGAGTGCCCCAACAGCATCTGCACGACTCGCAAATCTGCCCCGTGGTTCAGCAGATGCGTTGCAAACGCATGCCTGAGCACATGCGGTGACAACGGCGCGTTGACTCCGGCCAAGACCGCATATTTCTTGATCAGTAACCAAAAAGATTGCCGCGTCATGGGCGCAGCCCGTGCCGTCACAAACAACGCGGGGCTCGTTCGTTGCCCAAGTAAGTCGGGGCGCGACTCAGCCATGTAGCGGGTGATCCAGTGTGCCGCCTCAGCGCCTAATGGCACGAGGCGATCTTTACCGCCTTTACCCTGAACCACACGCACCACCCCATCGCTGAGGCTGACTTCAAGTACGCCAACGCCTACCAATTCTGAAACCCGTAAGCCCGTGGCATAGAGCACCTCAAGCATGGCGCGATCACGCAAACCGCGCGCAGTGTGCACTGGGGGTTGTTGCAGCAACGCCTCAACCTGCGCCTCGGATAAGGTTTTAGGCACGCGCAAGGGTTGGCGCGCCGTAGTCAGTTGCAGGCAGGGGTCAGCCGTCACGCGTTGGTGCCGCAGCGCCCAAAGGTAGTAGCGACGCAACGTTGCCAGGCGTCGGTTCGCCGTGCTTGGCTTGGTTTGCGAATGTTTAGCCGCAAACCAAGCCTCAATATCACCGCCCGAGGCAGTATCGAGCGCAAGGCCACGTTCGCTTCTCAGCCACTCTTCAAAACCAATTAAATCCAAGCGATACGCGGCAAGCGTATTGGCAGCCAAGCCATCTTCAAGCCAAACGGCGTCAATAAACTCACCGATCGAGGCTGACTCTTCATGACTCATAGCAAAACACCTCTGTTTGCAGTATTGCAACGTCATACTGCGTAAGATACCCAAACTGTACAACGCCTCGGCCAATCTTTTTTTACAGCCAACATTGAATGAGGGACAATGCTGGGTTTGAACGCGCTTGGCGGCTCGCAAGCGTCGCATGCGTCTTGGCCTCACTCGACAACACAACTCTGATGCTCACTCACACATCGTTGACTCTTGACCTACCCGACGAAGCAGCCACCGAGGCGCTTGGCCAGGCGTTGGCGATCGTTGCAGCAGAACTCACTCCAAACGCCGACGGCACACTCATCCCGGGCTCTGAGGCGCAAGGGCGCATTCATCTTCAAGGCGAACTTGGTGCGGGTAAAACAGCCTTAGTTCGGGCATTTTTGCGGCACTGCAATATTTCTGGCCGGATTAAGAGCCCAAGCTACGCATTACTTGAATCTTATGAAGTTTCTAACTTATACTTGTATCATCTTGATTTTTATAGATTTAGCGATCCTGCTGAATGGTTGGATGCGGGGTTTCGCGATCTGTTTAAAAACAAGGCACTGCTTTTGATCGAATGGCCCGAGCGAGCCGGCGACTTACTCAGTGCGCCAGACTTGTTAATTCAGTTGGCGTACGCGGGTGTTGGTCGCACTGTCACGCTCAAGGCGTTCACTGATAAAGGGATTCGATGGCTCACCGCTTTGCCTCAGACCGCGACGATGTACCTTCGCCCGCCCGAGCGCTGAGCCGACGACGCCTCTTAGGCGCTGCGTCAACCCTTTTATTGCTGCCACTGATCCCGCGCGTCGCGATGGCCGCACGCCTGCTTGCAGTGCGCACCTGGCCAGCAGACGAATACACACGCGTCACTCTTGAACTCGATAGCGAACTTAAAGCCGAACACTTCACGTTAGACACTCCACACCGTATGGTGGTGGATATTCAAGGCATCGATATTTCACCTGGGCTCAATGAGTTAGTGCGCAAGGTACGAACTGATGATCCCTACATCAGCAGTTTGCGTGTCGC
>CAIZGG010000334.1 GCA_903932425.1 uncultured beta proteobacterium
CTTATCAACCGACAAAGGCATCACAATAAACTGCACGTCAGCGCGCTCATCGCGTGCATGCTTTGTGCGCGCCAAGCCTCCTACCTGCCCCGCACCCACGGTCAGTGGGCCACTATTATTAAAGAGCCACTGCAAGCCCATCTTGGCAAGCTCAAACGGATTGCGCACTTGATCATTGATCGACATCTTCTTTTTAAGTTTAACGATCACGCGCGCTTGATAGTGATCTTGCAGGTTTTCACCCACCTCAGGCGAGTCAGCGACCACTTTGATACCGTGTTGTTGCAACAATGCGGCCGGACCAACACCTGACAACTGCAGCAGTTGAGGCGACTGCAGTGCACCCGCGCATAACAACACTTCGCGGTCAGCCTGCGCTCGCTTCGTCTCGCCGTTTTCAATCCACTCGATACCGCAGGCAACGTTACCCTCAAATAGCACACGCGATACTTGTGCGTGCGTCACAATCGTCAGTTTGGGATTGCTCATCACAGGACGTAAGAACGCACGTGCACCCGATGAGCGCCAACCGTCTTTAATTGATAGCTGATACGCACCGACCCCATAATCGGTTTGAGCGTTGAAATCTTTATTCGCTGGTAAACCAAATTGCTGTGCTGCCTCAAGCCAGGCATCGCAATACGGATGATCATTACGCAGATCAGAAACACCTAGCTCGCCCTTCGCACCATGAAACGGTGTTTCGCCACCCACATAATTTTCAGAGCGTTTGAAGTACGGCAGAACGTTGTCATAGTTCCAGCCCGTAGCGCCCTGCTTAGCCCAATCGTTGTAATCGTCGTGTTGCCCGCGAATGTAAATCAGACCGTTAATCGATGAAGATCCTCCCAACACACGACCGCGTGGCCAAACGACATTACGCCCGCCCGTTCCCTCACTGGGCTCTGTATCAAAGTGTCTTGAGTACTTTGGGTTCATCATGGTTTTAAAGTAACCAATCGGCAAATGGATCCAAAAGTTTTTATCTGGACCACCAGCTTCAAGCAACAGCACCGTGTGCCCAGCCTGAATTAAACGATTCGTCACCAGGCAACCGGCAGAGCCGGCGCCAACCACGATATAGTCAAAGTTCATCTTTTCTCTCCGCGGAATCTCGCCGCACACAACGCTCAAGATCTTGAGCTTTCACCTGACAACAATCCTAGCACTACGCTTTTATTGTCTCTAAATACAGCTTTGCATCAAAATATGTTGAAGCGGGTACTGCATTTTGAATACCGCCCGCCTTAATAAAGAAATCAGTCACCTGTTGCAGCCACTTAGTCACCGTGCCATCAGCATAAAGTTTGTTCCACTCTGCAGAAGAAAAGTATTTTGATGCCTTGAACTGTTCTTTAAAATCAGCAAGAGGCACATTTTTATATTTTGCTTCTTGCAAAGCCTGTACGGCATTCGGGTCACTGATCAAGGCATCGTTCGCCTGCGCCCAGCCTTTAATGACGCGCTGGCAAATGTCTTTGTTTTTTGCGTAGTAGTCATTTCGGGCTGCCCAGCCACCGACAATTGCAGCCTGGGGATAATAAGCAGACGCGTCCACGAGTTTCTTTGCACCGGGCACTTTGCTTCGAACCGTAATATCAAAGGGCACCCACAATGCCACTGCAGGCACCGCGCCCGAGATAAACGATGTCACAGCCTCAGCCATTCGCTGATTCACAATCTCAACGGATGCCGCATCAATGTTATTTGCCCGTAACGCATTATCCAAAAACACGTGAGCGGTCGTACCAGTGGTGGTCGATATTTTTTTACCCTTCAAATCAGCAAACGTCTTAATCCCCATGTCTTCGCGCACCCACAGCTGAGCCGTCGCAAACTCGACATCGTTGATCAAAAACACCTTGCCCTGCCCACGCGCCGGAAAATTTGATACCACGGCTCCCGTCGATAACATATCCAGACTGCCGCCAACCATCGCCTGAAACAACTCCAGACCGGTGGTGAACTCAATGAACTCCATGTCCAAGCCATTATTGGCAAAGCTACCGAGACGCTCACCGGTCCAGATCTGTCCATCGACTGCGGGGGTATGTAAATAGCCTACTTTGACCTTGCTGCGGGCCTGCCCAAGCGCGGGGAAGCCAATGGTCGACAAGCCCATCAAAGCGCCACTTGATTGGATCAATTTTCTACGGTTGCTATTCATGATGTACCTCGCTCGGACGTGTGATTAGAAAAATTATGACCGGACTGCTTGGCCGC
Organism: uncultured beta proteobacterium; assembly: GCA_903932425.1. Classification (GTDB taxonomy): domain Bacteria; phylum Pseudomonadota; class Gammaproteobacteria; order Burkholderiales; family Burkholderiaceae_B; genus Zwartia. Next base: position 2,224 of record CAIZGG010000334.1, read on the forward strand.
TGACAAATTGCTTTTGTTGTACTGCATACTCTTGCATGACCAAGGCGTGGATATGAGCACGCAGGTCAGAAAAAACTTGTGAGCCGTGAATACTTTCATCACGCGGATACTCAAAAGGTACCGTGATGATTTCTTTAATACGACTAGGCCTGGCTGTGACCACAATAATCTTGGATGATAAGTAGATCGCCTCATCTACTGAATGAGTGATTAACATTACGGTCTTGCGCTCGGCACTCAATGCAGCCAACAATAAATCTTGCATCGCTGAGCGAGAC
>CAIZGG010000335.1 GCA_903932425.1 uncultured beta proteobacterium
TGGTGCCTTCGGCTGGAGTCGCCTCAAGGTTATACAAGTGCCCGGTTGCCTCTTGAAACTCAGTCATCCGTGCTCTGACATGATCGAGCAGTTCAAGCGCAAGAGCATGGCCTGTTGGCGTCGTGATGTCGTGTTGATCATGGCTGAAATTTCGAATCATTTCATTAATGCCATTGACCCCTAAGGTGCTGAAGTGATTGCGTAGAGTGCCGAGGTAGCGCTTGGTGTAGGGATAAAGCCCTTCATCGATATAGTGTTGCACCACGACACGTTTCTTTTCAAGTACGTCACGCCCAAGATCAAGTAGGGCATCGAGTTGTGCAAACAAGCCAAGCTTGTCGCCCGCATGCACGTAGCCCAGGCGCGCGCAGTTGATTGTCACCACGCCGATGCTGCCTGTTTGTTCGGCCGAGCCAAACAGACCATTGCCACGCTTGAGCAACTCGCGCAGATCAAGTTGTAAGCGGCAGCACATTGAGCGCACCATATGAGGCTCAAGATCTGAATTTAAAAAATTCTGAAAATAGGGCAAACCATATTTGGCAGTCATCTCAAACAAAAGATCGGTATTGGGGTGATCCCAGTCAAAATCATTGGTGATGTTGTAGGTCGGTATCGGAAAGGTAAATACACGCCCGAGCGCGTCGCCCGCCATCATCACCTCAATGTAAGCGCGGTTAATCAAATCCATTTCTGCTTGTAATTCACCATAGCAAAAAGGCATTTCTTCGCCACCAATATACGGCACCAGTTCGCGCAGATCCGCAGGGCAGACCCAGTCGAACGTCAGGTTGGTAAAAGGAGTTTGCGTTCCCCAGCGACTGGGTACGTTCAGGTTGTAAATCAGCTCTTGAATACATTGCCTGACCTGTACGTAGGTCATCTGATCTTTGCGTACAAAGGCAGCCATGTAGGTGTCAAACGAACTGAAGGCTTGGGCGCCCGCCCACTCGTTTTGCAGTGTCCCTAAAAAGTTAACGATTTGTCCGATCGCTGCTGACATGTGGCGTGCTGGCTTGGCTTCGACTTTGCCGGGCACGCCGTTAAAACCTTCAAATAACAACTGGCGCAGCGACCAGCCTGCGCAGTAGCCAGACAGCATGTCGAGGTCATGGATATGCAGGTCGCCCTCGCGATGCGCATGACCCGCCTCGGGGCTGTATACGTGCGACAGCCAGTAATTGGCGGTGACTTTGCCCGCAACATTTAAGATTAGCCCACCTAGGCTGTAGCCTTGATTGGCATTGGCATTGACACGCCAGTCGCGCCGCTCGAGATACTCTTCCATCGAGCTTTCGACGTCGACAATCGTCTGCTGGGGTAACTGGGCTTGAATCTGCATCAAACACCTCATGTTGTGTGATTTGATGAATCCTAGCACCACATATGGTGTTTTTAGCGATATCAAAAATGATACTTTTGAAACCGTTGACACAGATCAAACGACAACCTTAGTTTGGCTTCAGACTGACTCACGATGAGCGAGTCGTCAGCGCGCAGAAGCTTTGAAGACGAGTAAAAAAAGGCCTCCGAAGACGGAGGCCGTGGTGCGAAGTTGTCGGATGCACCTAAGAATATATATTTTGTTAAATGACTCGCGAGAATTTTGCGCTAGATTTAGCGTCGCGCAAGTGGAGATCAAAGCACATCGCAATGATGCGGGCTAAAAAGCGGCCGCGCGGAGTGATGTCGATTGAATCCTGATTGAGTTCAACCAAACCATCGTGCTCAAGCGTTTGTATCTGCTCAAGATCGGGCGTAAAGTAGGTGGCGAAGTCAATCCCCCAAGCTTGTTCAAAGCTTGGTATGTCGAGCGTTGATTGGCACAACAAATCGTGAATCGCTGCGCGTCTGATTTCATCATCACGCGTCATCACTAAGCCTTTCGCAAGCGGCAGTTGTTGCTGATTAAGTGCGTTGTAATAATCAAGCAAGTTTCGGTGATTTTGTGCGTAGGTATCACCGATTCGGCTAATGGCTGAAACTCCTAATGCAATCAGATCACAGTCGGCTTGTGTCGAATAGCCTTGAAAATTACGCTGCAAGGTGCCTTGCTCAAGTGCAAGCGCAAGGTCGTCTTCGGGCAAGGCAAAGTGATCCATACCGATGTACACATAGCCCGCTTCAAGCAATGTTGTCACAGCGAGCTTCAGCATGGCGAGTTTGTCGGTCGCGCTAGGCATGTCAGCGTTCGCAATGCGTCGCTGGGGCATAAAGCGCTCGGGTAAATGCGCATAACTGTATAAGGCGATGCGTTCAGGGCGCCAGCTTAAGACCGTGCTGAGCGTGGCTTGCATGGTGGCTACTGATTGCTTCGGTAAGCCGTAAATCAAATCCAGATTAATCGACCGATAACCAAGGGCACGACCCTTTTCAAGAACCGCTTGTGTGAGCTCTGCAGGTTGTAGGCGATTGACAGCCTTTTGCACCGCTGGGTCAAGATCCTGCACGCCGATACTCATGCGGTTAAAGCCGTGATCCGCTAGTAATTCGAGCGCGCCGTCATTGAGTCTGCGCGGATCAATTTCAATTGAACACTCAGCGTCAAGCTTGAAGGCAAAGGCTTCTTTCAGCATCTGCATCAGGCGACTGAGTTGAGCGTTGGTTAAAAAGGTTGGTGTACCGCCGCCTAAGTGCAGCTGCGAGACTTCTGGCGCGACTGAAAACTCGTTACGCACCAGGGCGATCTCATGCTCGAGATAGTCAAGGTAGACATCAGCGCGCCCGCGGTCTTTAGTGGCGATTTTGTTGCAAGCGCAGTAATAGCAAACCGTATCGCAAAATGGTAGGTGCACATACAAAGATAGAGCAGCATCTGGGCGCACACGTTGCCGGTTGCGTAGAGCGGCGATGTATTGTGCCCCGATTGGTCCCTCGATGAACCGATCAGCAGTGGGATACGACGTATAGCGTGGGCCATTGCCATTGTGGCGAGCGATTAACTCAGGATCAAATTCAACGTCAGCGAGGTGGGCGTGTTGAGGGGTCATTAGGATAGGATTATCTTTAAGCAGTCAATGCTGAGCTATTCAGTACCGCGAGATCTTGCTGTGAAGTCTCGACCATGTTTTTAAAACACGTCGTGGTGAAATCAATCGCTGCAGGAAAGTTGCCATACAGTAAATATTCAATCAGTTCGCGCACTGAGCGCACCGCCTTACCAAAAGGGAGCGTGCCCGCGCCTCTAAAAAACAAACCCTTTTGTACATCGCCTTTTAAGGCCGACACCAATTTCAGATCAATACAAAATTGGCCAATCTTTGCTAAGCCATCGCGCAGACCGCATTGAGTCAGGCAATCCATCCGCTGGGCGCAGCGGCGCGGGTCGGCCTTGGCACAAGCTTGCATCCGAGGCTCGTGACGCTGGTATTGCTTAAGCCAGTGCGTCGCGACCGCACGGGCAGGCAAGCCCGCAACACTAATAAATTCGACCATGTTTGCAGGGGTCGCGTTAAGTAGCACGCGCTTAAATTCATCATGCGCGTCTCCTTCTTGCGTCACCGCAAAGGCTGTGCCAAGTTGTACGGCACTTGCCCCTGCGCCTAACCAATGACGAACTTTTTCATGCGAATCAATGCCACCGGCCAAGATTAAAGGCGGTGCATCTTTACCTAACCCCAATTCTGCGAAGAGAGTTTGGCAATCGTTCAGTACTAAATCGAATTCAAAGCGTGGTGCATGAAGGTCTGCGACCTTGTTAGCGCCGAGATGGCCACCCGCGTGGCCTGGGTGTTCAATCACAATGGCATCGGGGCAACGCCCCTTTTTAAGCCACTTTTTCATCACAATCGCTACGCCACGACTCTCGGACAAGATGGGTACCAGACCCATCTTCGGAAAATCAGCCACCATCTCGGGCAGATCAAGCGGTAGGCCTGCGCCCATCACTAAAACATCGGCACCGCTTTCGCAAGCCTGTTGCACCAGCGCTGGATGTTGTCGTACTGCCTTCATGATATTGACAGCGATGGCACCGTGGCCTTGTGCAAGTTGCTTAGCCGCCTTGATCTCTCGATCAAGGGCAATCAAATTCGCCTGATCGATCTTTTCGCGATCGCGACAATGCTCGGTCTGTTCTTCAAGGTCAGGATGATGATGACGCAAGTCGATGCTAGCGATCGTACCCACGCCATTTTCGCGTGCAACGGCACCTGCAAGCCGGTGAGCCGAGACCCCAACCCCCATTCCACCTTGCACGATCGGTATGAGTTTTTTGCCAAGAATATCTAACGTCTTAAACCACATGAGCCCGTTCCTAAGTCGATATGACTTAACTTAGTCGGGATTAGGGTGTGGTCACAAGCACCAAATGGGGAGGAATTGATTTAGAGCAAAGAAGGGCGAAATTTCTTGATCATTCGGTGTTCAAAAAAATGAAGGCTCTCGTGAGAGAGCCTTCATTGACGCCATCTAAACCGACTGGATGACCGCTGATTTGCCCGTCGACGCATCAGGCTTTGGCCGGATAAAA
>CAIZGG010000336.1 GCA_903932425.1 uncultured beta proteobacterium
CCTGATGCGTATACGATTGGAATGGTGGCAGCCTCTTCAATCACGATTATGCCGTTTGCAGTCGATAGTCTGCCCTTTGACCCGATCAAAGATCTGCAACCCATCTCGCTCGTCGCGCGTACGCCTTTTATTTTTATTGTGCGTCAAGATAGCCCCTTTAAAACGTGGCAAGATTTTGTTGATCAAGCCAAGAGCCGTGACCTCACAATTGGTTCTTATGCGATCGGTTCTGCGTTTCATTTGGTTTGGGAGCAAACTGCGCGTCGTGTGGGGATCAAGGCAGTGTATGCACCTGCCAACGCGGCCAGTAAGACGCAGGGTGATCTGATCGGAGGTCAACTTGATATTGTGCTTGAGGCGCCCTCGAGTGCGAAGGGCATGCTAGAGGGTGGCCGGGTACGTGCGATTGCAATCACCAGCCCAGAGCGGTTTGCAGGCTTGCCCGATACGCCTACGTTGTCAGAGTCAGGGCTGACTGGTTATTCTTCACTGCCGTGGCTTGGCTTGATGGGGCCCGCCGGCATGCCAACTGAGCGCGTCGCGATTATTCAGGAAACAGTCGCGCGGGTATTAAAAGAACCAGCGATGCTTACGCAGTTGCAAACGCTAGGCATGATGCCGGTGGCGAGCACACCGCAAGAGATGGCGGACACGATTAAAAATGAACGACTTGTGATGCAGCCTCTGGTTAAAGATCTGGGCATTCGTTTGCAATAGACGCAGTCATGTCTGACGCTTTGATTTTTTTTCTGAGGCCCACTGATTTCCTTGCGCTGAAGTGGTGCGTCTGAGTTCAACGCCGTATTGATAAAGGTCAGGCCTGTACTGTACGCAGATCAGCTCAACCGGCCGCTCAAAGCGGTCGTAGACAATGCGCTCAGATAACAACAAGGCGGCTCCTGGCTCAACGTGTAGCGCACGCGCAACTTCTGGTGTGGCCTGTACGGCTGAAATGACTTGCTCAGCGCGAGCGATCATGATGCCAGCGCTTTCGAGTAGATCAATCAGCGGACGCGTCGACATCTGTTCGGTTTTGACTTGTCGACTGACAAAGGCCGGTAGATGTGTGACCGCGTAAGAAAACGGAACATCGTTTAGGCGACGCACGCGCACAGACCAGAGTACGGCCGCCTTGTGTTTGACTTTAAGTTTGGTGGCGACCTCTGCGCTGGCGGGTACTTGCTCATGAGCAAGTAGTTCAACCGTGGTCGAATCACCCATGCGTCGATTGTTCTCAATCATGCCTTCGACGCCTGCGACTAACTGCGTGCTGGGGCGGTAGAGTGCGACGATTGATTGCTTGCCCTGTGTTCTGACGATCAGGCCGCGTGCGGCCAGTTCTTCTAGTGCTCGTCGCGCCGTGATGCGAGAAACTTTTAGCGCGGCTTGAAGCTGACTTTCGCTTGGGAATACGGTGCCAGAATCAAAGGTGCCCGCTAAGATTCGATCACGTAAAAAAGAAAAAATTTGATGGTAAAGCGGACTGGGCAAGTTTTTGTTTGTACGAAAACTTGTCCAGTCCGTCTTGTTGACACGAGCAGACGCAGGCTTATTCGCTACGGTGTCTTTTGGTAGCGCTTTGCTCATCAGTTCAGGTGCCCACTATCTTGACATTGCGCGTGGTAACCACACGGCAATTTCTGGCCATATGACCAGCAGTGCAACGACAAGAAACATGATCAGATGAAAGGGAATGGTCCCATAGACCACCTCAGAGAGTTTTCCTTTCCAGATGCTCTGTATCACGAATAGATTGATTCCAACCGGTGGTGTGATCTGACCCATTTCAATGAATAACACTAAAATGACACCAAACCAAACTGGGTCAATGCCGTACTTAAGCAATACAGGATAGAGCAACGGAACGGTAATCACAATCATCCCGATGCTTTCAATCAGGCAACCCAGAATGGTGTAAAGAATAAAAAGACAAGCTAAAAATTCAAGACGACTTAAATTGAGTCCGCCCAAAAAGTTTGTCAGATCGCGCCCAACGCCCGCCATTGAAATCGCGTACGAAAACAAAAAGGCACTGTAGACAATAAACAAGATATTGCCGCTGACCAATACGGTTTCAAACATGGCCTCGCGAAACGACTGCCAGTCAAGATTGCCCCAAATGCGTGCAATGATGATGGCAAACAGGCAGCCCACGCCCGCAGCCTCGGTTGGCGTGACGAGGCCCATATAAATGCTTCCCATCGTGCCGCCGATGAGCAGGACAAAAGGCATGAGATCAAATAGCGCACGCGTCCACTCTTGTCTGGTGATCGCGGCGGTTTCACGCGGGGCGATTTCTGGTTTGAGGATGGCATGAATCGCGACATACAACATGAACAGGCCAGTGAGCACAAGCCCTGGAACCACTCCCGCCATAAATAGCTTGGCAATCGAGGTTTCTGTGAAGGTGCCATAGATGATGAAGGCCAGGCTCGGAGGAATCATGATTCCAAGTGTGCCACCCGCGGCAAGGGTGCCTGCAGATAGTTTACGGTCGTAACCCCGCTGCAACAATTGGGGTAGCGCAACTGAGCCAATCGCAGCAGCGGTGGCAACGCTTGAGCCACTAATTGCTGCAAACAAGGCGCAGCCCGCAACGTTGGTTTGTAAAAGACCGCCGGGGATGCGCTTCACAAACAGCGACAACGCCCGATACACGCTAAAACTTAAGCCGCTTTTCTCCATGATCAGTGCAAGCATGATAAACAAAGGGATCGCGGTGAGGGTGAAGCTATCCATGCTGCCCCAACTCACCAGGCCCATTGCTTTCAGGCTACCAAAACCGCCATGTGTTGCCACATAGAGCAACGAGGCAACCGTGATGGCAAAGGGTACCCAAAGGCCTGAACACAGTAGCGCGATAAAAAAACCAAAGATCAAGATAATTTCGGTGCTCGAGCTCATTGTTTTGCCCCTTTGGCGCCTTCGATAACCCGTTTGACATCGCGCAACAGCATCACGACTAGCGCCATACAAAGTAAGGTGATGCCCAATGGCATGACCAGCCTGGGGATCCAGAGCGGCGTCTCTAACAAGGTCGGTGCCAGGTCGTTACGAACGTAGCTGGCAATCACAAAATTAATGAGGTGATAATCCAGGATCAAAGAAGTTGCCAAGGCGATCAAAATAAAAATCACCATTAGTACGCGGTTATGCTGCACCGATAAACGACTGGTAAATAATTCAACTTGGTGAAAGCTGTTGTGCATGGCACAACCAGCCAAGCTTAAAAAAGAGACGGTCACTAACAAATAGCCACCGAACTCTTCGGATAGTTCAAGATTAAAGCCTAGTAGCCGCGCGGCGACCTCTGCCACGACTAACAGCATCATCGCAAGCATCGCGAGCTGACAAAACACCATGGTGCCATCGATAAAGCCCTTGCCCCAGTAATGCTCTTCGGTACTGTTCGTCGTGGTGTTCATGGTTGACCTTTAGCGACCAATCGCTGCGCGGATTTTGCCAAGTGCTTCAACTGCGTCTGGGCCTTGTTTCTCAGCCCAAGTCTTCCAATAGGGCTCCATCATCTTTGCCCCTAAGGCCATATCGGCAGCTGTTGGCTCGGTGATCTTTATCCCTTTGGCGCGCAGTGCTGCGGTGACCTGATCCTCTTCTTCAAAAAGCGTTTTGGTATTCCAGGGCATGACGTCGGCAACGATGCTCTTGAGTTTGACTTGTGTGTCGGGGGTCAGTTTGTCGTAGGCGCTTTTGTTAACGATGATGAAGGCGTTGAAAAAATTAGGCCCTAAGCGATAGCTATATTTCAGCAAGTCACCCCAGATTTTTCCTCCGCCTGAGCTGGCGGTAAAGACGCCGCTGATAACACCAGTGTCCAAACCTGAGGGCACCTCTTCAGCACCTAAGGTAGCGGGTACGCCGCCGAATTGGCGAACAAAGGCAGACTGCTCGGGCGAGGTCACCCGCATTTTTTGGCCTTTTAAGTCTGCCAAGGATTCAAGCTTGTTGCGTGACCAAGATACTTGCAGCGGGTAGTAATAGCCGCCGATCACTTGCACCCCTTTTGAGGCGTAGGCTTTTTCAATGTAGGGCATCATGATTTTGAGGGCAATTTCAAGATGCTCAGTCGTGACTAAGAGCATGGGCAGCTGCAGTAAGCCGCCAATTGGAATGTTGCCTTGGTACAGGCCATCATCACCGAGTTGCATGGTGCCTTCTGCAACGGCTTGAGTAATCGTGGTCGTTTTGATCGGAACAGCGCCCGCCAGGTGGTAATTAATTTTCAATTCGCCGTTTGTTTCTTTGGCAACCCGTTCGGTAATGGTCTGCAAACCTCGTGCGCCTGCCAAGGTTGCGGCAGGGGCGTAGGTGTAGGCGTTCCATTCAACCGCATTGGCTGAAGGCGTCAAACCGAATCCTGCTGAAACAATGCTAATACTTGCTGCGAGTGCAATGCGAAGGCTCTTCATTTTGTTGACTCCTGAGATGCGGTGGGTTGGACATAACGGCTCTCAAGCTCCATAAAAGCCGGGTACTCAAAAAGATTCCAGAGGCTGCGATGGTCAACCATGCGATCGGAGAACGCTGCGCTTGAGCCATTGCGTGCTAACTCTTCATATAAAGCCTTGCCGACCGAAGCGATGACACGGGTCATCGAATTCGGAAAGATCGCGATGCTGTAGCCCAAGGCGGTGAGTTGATCAACCGGAAGCATCGGGGTGCGGCCCCCCTCAACGAGATTGGCGAGGGTAGGTACCTTGAGTTGCTGATTGAGAAGGCGCATCTCGTCAGCAGACTCTGGCGACTCAAGAAAGCACACATCCGCGCCGGCCTCGGCGTAACGCTGCGAGCGTTCGATCGCCGCGTTAATGCCGAGATCACTGCGGGCATCGGTACGTGCAATGATGACAACATTCGGATCGTGTCGTGTATCCACTGCAGCTTTAATACGCCCGACCATTTCTTCGGTCGAGACGATCTTACGGCCGGGTTCATGTCCGCAGCGCTTGGGCCACTGTTGATCTTCGATCTGGATGCCACTAATGCCAGCACGCTCGAACTCGCGAACTGTACGGATCACGTTCAGTGGCCCGCCATACCCGGTGTCGGCATCTGCAATGATGGGGATGGTTGTGACGTCGGCCATGCGCTTAGCCTGATCGACAATTTCAGCAAATGACAACAGAGCTACATCGGGCGCGCCCAGGCGCGTAATCGATACCCCTGAGCCGGTCATATAAGCCGCTTTGCACCCGGCCTGTTCGGCGAGTCGAATCGTCAGGCAGTCAAAGGCGCCGGGCGCGACAAGCAGCGCAGGGTCAGCAATGAGTGCGCGCAACTGTTGATTTTTTCCGGGATGAATTCCCAGGGAGAGTGGCATTGAGAGACTCATGCGAGGGCCTTTTGTTTGGCAGTTTGAATGGCCGCGAGAACGGTGTCGCAGGTAAAGAGGGGATAGCGCGCGCGAAAAAAGTTCAAAGAACCTTCGTGCAGTAGGGCATTGGGAGTTGCGACCGCGTCTTCAAGTACGACCACGTAGTAGTCGTGATAGGAGGCGGACCGCACTGTTGATTCGACACACCCTTCAGTCACTGTGCCTAAAATAATCACACTCTGAATCCCTTGTGTACGCAAGATGTGATCAAGATTGGTTCCGACAAAGCCGTCGGGACGAAATTTCTCAACAACCCAGTCGCCTTGTTGAACAGTTAAGCCGTCTACAAATTCATAGCCCCAGGTTCCGGGCTTGGTGTAATCGGGCGCCTTGCCGTCGCGCGTCTTAAAACGTAGCCATGCTGGTGAGTCCATGCGGGCATCGGGCAGTGAGGCTTGGCGTAAAAAAATTGTACGCATTCCAAGTGCCTGTGCTTTATTCACAAAATCAACCATTTTTTTGACGGCTGGTGCCATGCGCGCGACATCTTTTCCGAACTTTGCAAAGTGGCCGTCGACATGACAAAAATCATTTTGAACGTCGACGACGATGACCGCAGTCCAGCGCGGATCAACAAGTTCGTCAAGAGTGTCTAACACTTCGCGGCCCATGATAGTTTTCATTTAAGGCATCCTGTAATGACGCGTGTTTATTCGCGTGTGATCGCGATTAAATTTGCTCGAGTGAAACGGGAAATAACTGTTCGTGATCATCTGCTGGCATCACGTGATACGCCGCGAAACGGTAAGCTGGGCCGCCGACCAATTCGGGCGGCGTAAACGGAAACGCAATGTTGCCGCCTGTGCACTGTCGACCTGAAAAACCCTGATGCAGAAAAAATTGTTTGAAAGTTTTTGCCGCAGCCATGGCTAGCTCTGGTGTACGTGCAATGATTTCGATCAAGACAAAGACTTCGCGCGCGGCTTGTAGGCCTGGTGCTTGAGTCCAGAGCGCAACGCCATCTAAGCCGTACAGCCTGGGGTAAATTTCGTAGTCACCGGCCACTAGGCCGCGCGTAGTTTGTTCAACAGTCGCCAGAATCGGTCGCAACTGCGCGATAAAACGTGGGTCTGCGGTTCCGGCAAGCAGTACGGCACGATGACCGACCAGGGCGCTGCCTTCGACTTTGATCGTGGTGCGCGTCGCGGGTTGCCAGGTGGCACCCGTCACATGGGTTCGGCGCTCGTCTAGTGCGGTGTAACGTGCGGCGTCGACTTTGAGTGTGCCGTCAGGCTCGGTAAAGCTAATCGGATCGGCTTGCTCATACAGACTGTGAGCGGCGACTGAAAGTGGGGTAGCTCGCCGTGCTGGGTTCATGCTCTCAAGAGCAAAGCCCTTTGCATCAAGCGTAGCCAGCATCGCATCGCGCCCGCCGGGTTCGCAGCAAATAGACGTGCATTCAATGATTTTTGCCATGTGCATGACGTTCGCCATGTCGAAGCCCAGCATTTTTGGCAAGCTGGCAAAGACTGCTGTATCGCAGGCTCTGCCAGCAATGATGACGTCTGGTTCTAGTGCGAGCGCACGCTCGAACGGCGCGCAGCCAATTTGACCAACCAGATGCGAGCAGGCATTTAAATCCGCCTGAGTGACGGGCAGATTACCGCCAAGCGCGTTGAGCTCGCCCGCAGACAGCGCTTGACCCACGCGTGCGGCAGTCAGATCAGAGCGAATTGTGGCAAGGCGAAAATGCAAGCTGTGCTCGCGTGAAATTTCGCGAATCATGTCCAGCGTTGCCTCTAGGTGAGGGGCTGCGCCTGCGGTACCCGCCGTACCGATAATAAGAGGTACGTTAAGCTTGCGCGCACCGATGAGTACGGCAGCCAGATCGCGCTTGGTGATAGATGGGCTTGTCGCCATCTCACCTGAGCCCAAATACACCGGACCTGGGTCAACCGAGCCCATGTCACAACCAATGAAATCGGGTTCGCGGGCTAAGCCGGCGGCAAGTGCTTGCTCGGGGATTCCATAGCCTAATTGCCCAGAGGCCGAAAGGACTTTCAAGACTGCTGGTTTGCGTGTGAGTAACGCTTTGACGGCGCTCATATTTCAAGGTCCAGTAAGGGCACGTGTTGTTGTGCGCCATAGACGTCATGATCGCCAGGAGAGCCCGAGACAATTGCACGCGGCATCGCGATCTTGATGGCCCGCGCCGCTTGATAGGGGGTCACGGTCACGGCAGCAGATGACACGTTATAGAGTCGTGCCAAAGCCGCAGGCTGTAAGGTCGGTGCGCGCTTGGCGGCTTCAAACGCCTCGTCGGTTGGAAACATCAAATCAAAGGATAGGGTCAACGGCCCCGCATTTTTACTGCGTATCACCGTGGCAAGGTCTGTGAGTCGGGGCACGCGCGCTCCTTTATTATTGTGCTTATTGACTTGTTATAACAAGTTACCGAGGCTGTGACAAGTCAGTATCTTGTTCAGCGACCTTGATAACTTTGGTCCATCTGATGAGGGTGGGTATTGGTTGACCGTTCGGTCTGATTCTGTTGATATAGGGGAGAGTCGCTTGAGAATTAAATTGGCTCTTAAGTTTGGCTTGTCGTTTGTGGTTGAGGCCATCGTCTTGGCTTGACAGACTCGCCGCCTCAAAGATTTCAAGGAGATGAAATGGATCGCCGTCACTTTATAGAAGCAGGCTTCGCGTTAGGCGCGAGCATGGCCGCGCCAGTGTTCGCACAATCTAAGTCGGCGTATCCGACACAGACGATTAAGATGATCGTTGCGTTTGGACCTGGTGGGTCAACCGACGTAACGGCCCGTATCATTTCAGCCAAACTGTATGACGAACTGGGTCAGCGAGTCGTCATTGAGAATAAGCCCGGAGGCGGCTCGAATATCGGAAGCGAGCTTGCCTCGCGTGCAACCCCCGACGGCTATACGGTTTTTTTAGGGACTGTTGCGAATGCGATCAATATGTCGCTGTATAAAAATCCGGGGTACGACATTGTTCGCGATTTTGAACCCATTTCTATTTTGACCTCTGCGCCAGCCGTGCTGGTGGTGACGCCAAAGCTACCTGTGAATAATGTGCAAGAATTAATCGCCTTGGCTCGGGCAAAGCCCGATACTTTGAATTACGCCACTTCAGGTGTAGGTACGACGCCGCACCTGGCAGGTGAAATGCTGTTGCAGCGGTTTAATATCAAAATGACTCACGTTGCGTACAAGGGGGCGGCGCCTGCCTTAACTGACACGATTGCAGGTGTGACGCAGTTAGGCTTTAAAACTGCGCTGTCGGCCATTCCAAGTATTCAGTCTGGTCAGTTAAAGGCCTTGGCTGTTTGTTCTGCCACACGCTTGGCGTTGTTGCCTGATGTGCCAACGATGGCCGAGGCGGGCGTGCCTGATTTTGAAATTACGTCTTGGAATGGCCTGTTCGCCCCAAAGGGTACGCCCGCCGACATCATTGCAAAATTGAATCAGGCCTGTGCAAATATTTCACGCATGAAAGACGTACAAGACACCTTGGCTGCTCAGGCGGCTGATAGCCTGACCAGTACGCCAACGCAATTTAAAGCCTTTATTCAGGCAGAGATTGCGAAATGGGGTGCAGTCGTGAAGTCAACGGGCGCACAAATTTAAAGTGGTTGAGCCAGATCGATCTTAATAACTTGATTTTTGAAAAGAGGTTTTGATGTTTGTTCAGCAACCACCTATTGTTCAGATGCTCGAAGTGTTTACTGAGATGCCTGCCGAATTTCGGCGAACTGGCGTGCGGTCTGAGTGGGCAAATATCAATCGAGGCGGGGCCGCGCTTGATTCGTTTCTCGAGGGCCCTGTTTTCGATGCGTCGGATAATCTTTATGTCACAGATATTATCTTTGGTCGCGTGTTTCGAATTGATCCTAAGGGCACCTGGAGCCTGATCGTTGAGTATGACGGCGAACCTAATGGGATGAAGTTTTACTCAGAAGATGAGCTACTGATTACCGATTATAAAAATGGTTTGATGCGCTTGAATATCCATACCGGCGCGCTAGTCCCGCACTTGGTCAGACGAAATACCGAGGGCTTTAAGGGCGTCAATGATTTGACTTGTGATTCACAAGGCAATGTTTACTTTACTGATCAAGGTCAGTCGGGGATGCATGACCCAACAGGGCGCGTCTATCGTTTGCGCCCTTCTGGTCAGCTTGATTTGTTGTTAAGTAATGTGCCGAGCCCAAACGGCATTGTGCTTTCGCCTGATGAAAAGGTCTTGTGGATTGCCGTGACGCGCGGCAATTGTGTTTGGCGGGCGCCTTTGATGCCCGACGGCAGTGTGGCGAAAGTTGGACAGTTTTTTACCTCTCACGGGCCTAGCGGTCCGGATGGCATTGCCGTTGATGTTCAGGGTAATTTGGCGATTGCCAATCCAGGCCTAGGGTACGCATGGTTGGTGAACCATCGGGGTGAACCGGTTGGTGTATGGACGAGTCCTCGGGGCTCAACCGTGACAAATCTTGCGTTTGGTGGCAATGATCGGCAAACCTTGTATTGCACCGAATCCGATACTGCAACGATTTTGATTGCCCGTATGCCGCATGCCGGGGCGGTTGTGCATCGTGTTAAGTAATTGAGCTTGCTGACAATATTTTGGATGTAGCGTATTTCTTTAGTGGTGCGTGTGCGAAAATAGCCCTATCAGCCTGAGCTTTTTCGGCTCGTTAAACTGTGGGTCCTTTATGCACAACTGCTGTCTTTCTATTCGCCGTTTTTTCGTTGTAGCCCTGGTAATGTCCGGCCTGTCTGTTTGCTCGACGGCAAGCGCAGCCCCTCCGATTTTGGTGCTGAACTCACTAAACGCCAACGTCAGCGTGATTGATCCAGTCAGCTATAAAGAAATCAAACGGGTGCCGGTTGGCAAAGAGCCACATCATCTTTATTTGACACCCGATAGTAAATCGGTGATGGTGGCCAATGCGGCAAGCGACTCGATTACGTTTTTAGATCCTAAAACGGGCGAAGTGCAGCGTACGCTCAAAGGGATCTCAGACCCTTACCATTTACGTTTTTCGCCCGATATGAAGTGGTTTGTGACGGCGGCCAATCGGCTCAATCACGTCGACATCTACCGTTGGGAAAACAAAAACGGCGAGTTTCAAATGCAATTGGCCAAGCGCCTGCCTGCAGGTAAAACGCCTAGCCATATCGCGATCGATACCAAGAGCACGGTTGTTTATTTCAGTTTGCAAGAAAGTAACGAGTTGATGGCGGTTGAGCTTGCAACGCAAAAGCCCTTATGGACCATACCGGTTGGTAAGACTCCAGCCGACCTATACTTAGCACCTGACGATAAAACTTTGTTGATCGGGATGACGGGCGCTTCTGAAGTCGAGGTGTACGATGTTTCAGGTCCCAAGGCTGTCTTGACAAAGCGCATCGCGACTGGCGAGGGCGCGCACGCGTTTAGGTCACAAGGCGATAAGCGTCATGTGTTTGTTAGCAATCGAAGCGCCAACACGATCAGCCGGATTGATTGGACGACGCTAACAGTCGTTGATACGTACAAAACCCCCGCAGGCCCCGATTGCATGGAAATGCTTGCTGATGGCAAAACCCTGTTGTTTACAGCGCGTTGGGCAGGCAAACTGGTGGCGTTGGATATCGATAAAAAAACCATCACGCAGCAGGTGCCTGTCGGCAAGTCACCGCACGGAGTGTGGACACTGAATCATGCGAGTCGTCTATAAGGTTTTGCTAGGCTTAGGGCTGTCGTCTTGCGCGACTGCCCTGTTCGGTTCGTCGACTCTCTCGACTACTCCCGCCGCGTGTGAGCGGCCGGTCTACTTAACGTTTGATACCGGGCATATGCAAGTCGCCCCTTTAGTGGCTGAAGTCTTGGCACGGCAACAGGTGCGCGCGACTTTCTTTTTGGCAAATGAGCCGACACGCACGGGTGGCACTAGCCTTGATGAAGTGTGGGCGCCGTGGTGGAAATCGATGGCTCAGCAAGGCCATGTCTTTGGCTCGCACACGTTTGATCATGTTTATTGGCTGGGCGATACGCCAGACGGTCGCTTTTTGATGAGGCCGAGCGCGGGTCCTCAGACCGGAAAAAGCTTTACCTGGACGGCGGCGCAATATTGCGAAGAGCTTGGTCGGTCTGCCAAGCGGTTCGAACAGATGACTGAGCAAAAGATTTTGCCTTTGTTTCGTGCTGCAGGTGGGAAAACGTCGCCGGCCTTGCTGCGTGCCGCGCAAGCCTGTGGCTACGAGCACGTTGGCTGGGCTCCCGCCGGGTTTTTGGGTGACGAATTGCCAAGTGAGCAGTATCCGAATACGGTATTGCTTGAACGTGCCTTGCGTAACATTCGGGCTGGCGATATTTTGGTGGCTCATCTGGGTATCTGGTCGCGGCGAGACCCTTGGGCGCCGGCCGTGCTCGAACCTTTAATCGAAGGCCTGAAGCAAAAGGGTTTTTGTTTTGCAACGATGGATGCGCACCCGACGTACCGTGCGAAAATTCAAGCGACTTTGCCGTTAAGCCCGAAGGCGCCTGACGAAGTTGTCGTGCCACTTGTAAGCGAAGCGAGCGCCCCAACTGCAGACGCAGCGGCGCCCGAGAGTCAAGCCGAGTCTGAACCCATAGATGTAAAAACCAATGAATCAAATAATTGAACTCTTTGACCAAGCACAACAGTGGCTTTTTGAGTTGGTGGTGCAACCGTTGCTGTTTCACACAGGGATGGGTAGTGTGATTGAAGATGCGTATGACGGCACAATGTGGCTATTGATTGGCATATTACAAATCGTCTTATTGGTTGTTGTGTTTGGCACCATGCAACGGTTATGGCCTGCTGAGCCTGTGCGTGATCGCCAGCAAATTCGTATTGATTTTTTGTATACGCTGATCCATCGCTTGGGGGTGTTTCGGCTCGTTTTATTTTTTACGCTTCAGCCTGTGTGGGACACCTTGTTTGGTCAGGCTCATCTTTGGGGCTTTTCGCCGTGGCACCTTGACGAACTTTGGCCAGGCGTCACCGACGGCGCGGTGGTCAGCCTGTTGCTGTACTTATTGATCTTTGATGCCGTCGATTATTTTTATCATCGCGCGCAACATCGCTTTGAGTGGTTTTGGGGTTTGCATTCGGTTCATCACAGTCAGCGTCAAATGACGATGTGGAGTGATAACCGCAATCATTTGCTAGACAGCTTGCTGCGCGATGTGGTGTTGGTGCTGGTTGCCCAATTGATTGGTGTTAAGCCAGGGCAGTTTGTGTTGATTGTGGTCTTCACACAGTTGGTTGAAAGTTTTTCGCACGCGAACGTGAGACTGTGCTTTGGCAAATGGGGCGATCGGCTATTAGTGAGCCCCAAGTTTCATCGCTTTCATCATTCGTTAGCGTACGATGAATCAACCGCAGGGCCCGCACGCGGACACAACTTTGCTGTGTTGTTTCCGGTTTGGGATATGGTGTTTAAAACGGCCAAGTTTGATACGGCTTATGTGCCAACCGGTGTGCACGATCAACAGCCGGAAGCGGGTGGGCGAGACTACGGCCGAGGCTTTTGGGCGCAACAAAAGCTCGGCCTGCAGCGGATGTTTGGTTCAAAAACGGCTGGTTTTAATCGCCACCCAACGAAAGATTATTAGGCTGACGCTTTTCGATCGACCATTTCAACAAGGCTGCGGTGCGATAAATGCCGTGTGCAAACTTGCCGTAGGGCAAGGTTAAAAACAACGCCATGACAACGCCCAGGTGAATCGCCAGCCAAAGTGCCATGTAGCTGGTGTCGCGCCAAATCATCAGGGCCAGGCCGGTAAGACTGACCATAAACAGCAAGGCGATAAACCCGCGATCCATTGGCTTTTGTGCGGCGTCGCCGTGTAGGGGCGAGCGGTGTAAATTTAACCAAAGCAATCCTGCAGGCCCCACCAACAAGCCTAGGCCACCAAGGGTGCCCAGTATCACAGGCAGGCTTGTGTAGGCATAGGGTGCCTGCAGGCCAAGCACGTAGTGATAAAGCGTAGCCACCGAGGTTGCAGCAAAGCACAGCATGAAACCGTAAAAGGTTAGATGATGAAAGCGCCGACGGCGCAGCGTAAAGCGGTCGTCTTCGTCGTTACAGCCTTGCCCATGACCGCCGTCAAGATACTTTAGGCGCAAGACGTTATGTGTGGTTTCGCCCAACGCAACGGCACTGGCCGCACCTGGGGTGATTTCTTTCCAGAAGCGTCGCACACCGATGCCAAGTGCTAAAACGGCAAAGCCGAACACTGCGCCAAACATCAAAGCCAGGGTGTTGTGGGGGAACACAGCATAAAAATTGCCCGCCAGCGGCTCGTGTACGAGCTTGCCGGTCGCCATCAGCGTGAGCAATAAGAACAGCGCCAAACCAAAAGCTGCCGCTAATGACAAGGTTAGTCCGTTATTTTTATAGAGCGAACCCATTGCTGCGGGCCAGGCAAAATCGGTATAGGTTTCTAAACGCACCTTGGCCATGGCTTGTGGAACGTTCACAGCAAACTCATGCGGCGGTGCGTATTGGCAGGCGTGCAAGCATGCACCGCAGTTGTGGCAAAGGTTGGCAAGGTAATTGATGTCGGCCTTGCTGTCGACTTGCAGGCGTCGCGCCATGGCGGGAAATACGGCGCAAAAGCCCTCGCAGTAGCGGCAGGCGTTACAGATCTGCAATTGACGCGCGACCTCAGTCTCGTTGGCGCTCAGGCCTTTGCTGTGCCAGGTAATTGAATGTTCAGAGGCACCGGCCAGGCCTTGCGCCTCGCGGGTCAGGGATTCAAGCGATTGCATGTTGGGATCCTTCTTTCATTTTTTGTGCTGCCAGAGCGGCCTGTGTACCAGCGATGCGACCGAAGGCGGTGCCGATCGACATCCCGACGCCTGCGGTATAGCCTTTGCCTAAAACGTTACCGGCATTGATCTCGCCAGCGGCGAACAGGTTGGGGCTCGCCTTACCGTCAAAAAAGACGCTGGCCTTCTCGTCTGTGGTTAAACCGAAATAGGTGAAGGTCACGCCTGGCCGAACGGGGTAGCCATAGAAGGGGCCCTTTTCGATGGGCAACGCCCAGTGGGTTTTTTCTGGGATCAGACCCTTCGTGTGGCAGTCATCTTGAATCGTATGATTGAACGTGCCGGGTTGGCAGGCCGCGTTAAAGTCTTTGATGGTTTGCATAAAGACTTCGGGATCAAGGTCGAGTTTGCGAGCAAGTTCTGGCAAGGTGTCGGCCTTGATGTTTTCAAACACCGCGGGCATAAAACGCCCGACCGATTTGGCATCGATAATTGAATAAGCGATTTGACCTGGTTGCAAGGCGACTAAACGTCCCCACAAGGCGTAACGCTTGGGCCAAAAGTCTTCGCCTTCGTCGTAAAAGCGTTTAGCCTCGCGGTTGACCACGATGCCAAGAGACACACAATCAATGCGGGTACAGATGCCGCCGTCATAGAGTGGTGAGCGTGCATCAATGGCCACGCAGTGTGCTTGAGTGGGATCACCCATGGTGTCAGCGCCTTCGCGCATCATGACTTTAAGCACGACGCCCATGTTGTAGCGCGTGCCGCGAATTAAAAAGTTATCGGCAGGCCATTCGCCAAGTTCGTTTTGACCCCAGGCCTCGCGCAACCATTTACGATCGGACTCAAAACCGCCACAGCCTAAGACGCAGGCTTTGCCCGCGTAGCGTTTGTCGCCCACTTTGGCTGCGATGAATTTGCCGTCTTTGATTTCTAGGTCGTCAACGGGTGAGTCGTACAAAATATCGATGCCTAGTTTTTCGGCGCTCGCGTAATAGGCGTTGACCAGGGCCTTGCCACCACCCATAAAAAACGCGTTGGTGCGGGCGACGTGCAGGGTGCCAGACAGTGGCGGTTGAAAATGTACGCCGTGCTTGCGCATCCAGTCGCGGCATGAAGATGACTCGCGAATCACCATACGAGCGAGTTTCTCGTTGGTTTGGCCACCGGTCACTTTCAAAAGATCTTGCCAGTATTCTTCTTCGGGGTAGGCGTCGACTAAAACGTCTTGTGGGGCATCGTGCATACAGCGCAGGTTGCGGGTGTGCTGTGAGTTGCCACCGCGCCATTCTTTTGGCGAGGCCTCGAGCATTAAGACGCTGGCGCCGGCTTCGCGCGCCATCAAGGCGCTACAAAGGGCTGCGTTGCCGCCGCCCACTACGATTACATCCCACATGGTTCTTGCCTCGCGTGTTGATTCGCGTTGATTTTAATTAGGTTGCTGAGTGTAAACAGATGGCGGGGGTTTGCGCTAGGGCGCTTGTGCTGAGGGTGTGGGGGTATTCTTTTGTCGCTTGGCGCAAGGTTTTGTCGCTTGACGCACGCCACGTCGTCTTGCGTGCGCTGCGAACCGGTATTTTTGTGCTGAGCAAAAAATACGCGGCTTCTTCGCTTACGCTGGACGTCGTGGCTGAGTTAGAGATGGACGGTTGATGTTGGGGCGTTACACCGACAGGTGTTTTTTGACGTCTTCGCTGTCCATTTGGGATTGGTCGCCCTGGGCGACGACTTCGCCTCTTGATAAGACGACGAAGCGGTCGGCGAGTTCGCGGGCGAAGTCGAAGTATTGTTCGCACAGCAAGATGGCGATGTCGCCGCGGTCGCGCAGCAGGCGGATGACGCGGCCGATGTCTTTGATGATTGAGGGTTGGATGCCTTCGGTGGGTTCGTCAAAGATGATGAGTTTGGGTTCGGC
>CAIZGG010000337.1 GCA_903932425.1 uncultured beta proteobacterium
AATTGGCCGAACCTGTCATGCTTGAAATGCACGGGATTGATATCTCAAAGATTCAATGCCTGATCGTAAAGAGTCGCGGCCATTACCGAGCTGGCTTTGATGAGTTCTTTCCTGATGAGCAGATTATGGATGTGGATAGCCCTGGGTTGACTACGCCTAATTTGAAGCGCTTAAGCTTCAAGGCGTTGCCTAGACCGGTATGGCCCATCGATGATGAGGTGGTTTGGAAAGAGCCTGATTGGGCCTGAGACGTGAATGCAAATCTAAGTCTGATGATCGAATGTTGATCCTTCGCGAGGAGGGAAGAGGAGTAACTTGTCGATTTATTAACGAGAAATCTCATACGCAACATGCGCATGGATCCGCTCTTTAATGAATGCTGCGTGAAAATAGCGATCGAATCGGTGTGAGCATTTGCAAAAGCGTTTATAGGTGCGGTTGCGGTAGCTTCACAGTATCCCAAAAATCACAATGCGTCTGCGCGAGTGTCTGCCTGACTTGCGAAGCTGCGCTAATTTCTAGATAGGTATCCCCATTTTTTCCTGCGTCTGGCCACGTCAGTACGCCTGGCCCGTTTGGATTGCCGACCTTGGCCATATTCGCCCAGTAATTCAGCATCAGGCTCTGTATTTTTTTATCGATAGCGGTAGGCTGATAGGAGCCTTCCCAGTTGAATAAAAAGGGATGCTCAATGGTGTGAATCGCGCCAAGCGCCTTTTGAACAGGATCATTTTCAAGACTGTGGGCAAACACATAGCGATACACGGGGGGCTTCTGAACGCTGGCAAAAGTTCGAGCGAGCCGTCGTGATTGGCAGGTGAATTGGGCGTCAGTCGTGACTTGAACGAATGCGGCCCTAGGCGTTGGATAGTTAGATAGTGGATAGTGCTCAACGATTTGGTCACGTGCGGTCATGCCAAATACCCGTGCGATTGCTGCATAATAGCTTGCTGCGTCTGTGATGGGGCCGACAGAATTCACGAATTGCATTGTTTCGTCTTTCGTATCACCAATGATGATCGGTACGGGGGGATAGTTCTTTTGTTGAATGCGTTCAATCGGTTGTTGTGGAAACACGACGCCATCCACGTTCGGGCCGTAGAGCCGTGGAAAAACTGTAAAGGTTCCGGGTAGTGCGCTGACGAGTTCGTTGACGCTTTTTTCACGCAGACAAGCTGCCGTATCCGTCTGATTGACGCACCCGACTCGCTTGGAAACCTCGGCCCCAGTGCCGTTTTCAGCGTCAGCAAGCGTCTGAAGTTCGCAGCCGATCGGCACACTGCTTTGCATGGCAACGCCGTGGATCAGGCCGGTGGTCAAGGGCGAAGTGAGTAGGGCACAGATATTGCCACCGCCTGCCGAAGTACCAAATAAAAAGACGCGCGAGGGATCTCCTCCGAAGGCAGCGATATTTCGGTTTACCCAGCGCAGCATTTCGACTTGATCGAGACTGCCATAGTTACCAGAAACTTTTTCAGTACGCTCTTGATCCAGAGCGGGGTGCGCTAAAAAGCCAAACACCCCAAGTCTTAAGTTGTAGGTCACCACGATGACATCATTGGGCACAAGTGCGCGTCCGTTATAAACCACTTTGCCAAAACCGAAGGAGCCCGCTCCGGAAAACACGTGATTGCCGCCACCCGTTAACCAAATCATGACGGGTAACGGCTTGGTGGGTTTCTGCGTTGGTCGCCAAACGTTGATAAACAAACAATCTTCTTGGCCTTCGACGCGATTGTCGACAAGTTGCGGACAGCTTGCCCCATAGTTCGAGCCATCGCGTATTCCGGTCCAAGCAACCGGCTTTACCGGTGGTCGCCAGCGCAGCGCACCCACCGGTGGAGCAGCATAGGGGATGGCCTTGAACGCCAAGGTGTCGCCTTCAAGAGAGCCTCGAACCGCTCCGGATTCAGTACAAACGATGTCAGACTGTTGATCGCTGCATACGCTAATCGCGCCCTCTGTTGCGGCAATTGCGAGATTCATTGCGCACAATATGTTTACAAAGAAAAGCGATACGTATTTATTCATCATCATCCTATCCATCCCTGAGCGTGAGCCCGAAGCTCGCGGTTTAACTTTGCGACGTACATATAGTCAGGCTCGCATCTTTGCTGTCGGGGTGCCATCAAAGCAGTACGATTAACTTCGACCTATTGTTCATTTAATGAAACCGATGACCGCCTGAATTGTTTGCTTAGTTGACTCGGGGTTGTAGCCAACATGTGCGCCAATTGCGATACAAGAGTCTGTATAGCTGAACACAGCTTTTGATTCTGCGTTGACAATATTGCCTGGCTTGTCTTCAATAAACTTGCACTGACGGGTACTTTGAGCCTTGGGTACAGCCAGCCGATTTGGTGTGAGTGGGCCATCGTAAGAGTGATCGCTGTCTGGAAACTCGGTCAACGTGACATCAACACCTTTTTTCTTGAGTTCTTCAACAAAGCCACGGCAAGGGATGATGTTGACATAGTCATCCGTGATGCCATGAAATAAACGCAAGGGTGCTCCCGTGAGGTCTGTGTCACCGATGTAGCGAGTATTGCAAGGCGTATATAGGCCAATGTGACCGGCAAACTGCGCCTGCCCACCGTACATTTTTTTAAAGCGAGTCGAGGCAGAAAAAATCGAGGCGACTGCACCTTTTGAGAAGCCCATCACATAAATATGTTTGGCATCTATGCGTGGATGCGCCGCGATGAGCTCTAACGCTTTGTATGCATCGACCATCATTGAAAGGCTACCAAGCTGTGTTTGGTCTTGTACGGTACTTACGATTCCACGGCCACTGAAGGTATCAACGACAAAGGTGGCGATCCCCGCCTGATTCAAGTGATGAATCCACATGTCCATCGCACCGCCGATGCCACCACTGCCGTGCACAAGGATGACCGCCGGAAACTTGGCGGTGGTGCCTACTGGCAGTCTGAGTTCGCCACCCAACAGCACAGGTTTGCCCTGTGCGTTACCCAGCAAAAATTCGTCTGTGCTCAGAGTTGTGCTCGCCAGGCTATGCACCTCGATTCTGCCGGGTATGCCAGCAGGGATTGTCTGCGCTTGAGTAGTTGGGCTAGCGAACGCTGCGAATACAACGACCAGATACCCCAGAATACTGCGAAAATTTTTTGTCATTTTTTGTCTCTAAAAATTTAGTTTTTAAGATGACTCGCTGTACCTCAACCCCCAAGCGCGCCTTGTGTGTTCACATATAACGAATAAATTGAATGCGACGAGGCCATAAATAAGCGGTTGCGCTTGAGCCCACCAAAACATAGGTTGGCGCAGCGTTCTGGTAGCGCGATGCGGCCAATCAACTTGCCGGCTGGCGATACGACCATGACGCCATCAAGTTCAGGCGTACCCATGCCCCAACCGCACCATAGATTGCCGTCGATATCCGCACGCAAACCGTCAATGCTGCCCGCGCCCGCATCCAAAAATACGCGGCCATTTGCAATCTTGGTACCGTTATCAACCACGTCGTACACTTGAATCAAGCGATTGGGTGTGGCGCGCGATTCAATGATGTAGAGCAAACTTTCGTCAGGTGAAAAACATAAGCCATTCGGGCCCTTGAGCTGATCAGTCATCAGCGTGGCGACGCCTGTTTCCCCGTCGATGCGGTACACCGAGTGTGGTAACTCGATTGGCGATTTGACGCCCTCGTAATTACCCAAGCTACCAAAGGGCGGATCAGTAAACCAGATTGAGCCATCTGACTTTACGACCACATCATTTGGGGCATTCAGTTTTTTACCTTGAAAGGAATCCATCAGTATCGTGATGCTGCCGTCGTACTCGGTGCGTGTGACGCGACGACCGTGTTCGCAACTGACCAAGCGACCTTGTCGATCACGCGTATGGCCATTGGCCCAGTTCGAAGGTTTGCGAAACACGCTGACCGTGCCGGTTTCTTCTTCCCACTTCATGATGCGGTTGTTGGGGATATCGCTCCAGAGCAGGTAGCGCCCATCGCCAAACCACACGGGGCCTTCTGCCCAGCGAAACCCTGTCGCGATACGTTCAACCGAGGCGAGTGCCAAGCGGTAGGCGTCAAAAGAGGGATCTAATGAAATGACGCGGGGGTCGGGGTAACGTTCGCTTTCTTCCCACATGGTTGGCTCCTGGCTGTTGTTTATTGTGCTGTCAATATACCTGTTTGTAACGAAAAGAGGGGCTAAAACTCAATCCTGCAAAGCACGCCTTGCCTCCCTTCAAGCGGTCAACTTCGCTTTAGCAGTCTACTACGGGCTTGAGCCAGTCAAGCTCCTGTACACACGCACGCCGGTTGCTTCAAAAAAGCGAAAACCTCATTCAGATCGTATGATGCTATTTCCATAATTGCTGTTTAGGTGTTGTTCTGATGGCCTCCAACTCTCTTGTTGCGTCTGCTGTGACGAAGCTGACGATCACAAAAACAACCCAGCTTGGTTTGTATCGTTCAATTCCTTTTGTACGCCTGGAAGGAATTGCCCATGGCGAGTTGAATCCTACAGAAAATATCCCTGATTTAAGCAAGGCGCCACGCAATACTCGCGGTAACGTTGAATATCAAACACGCTTTGTTCTCATCGCACCAACCGAGCCTCAGCACGGCC
>CAIZGG010000338.1 GCA_903932425.1 uncultured beta proteobacterium
GAATACCCGCGTTATTAATGAGTACGTCGAGTTTGCCAAAATGTTCAATCGTGCTGTGGATGAGATGCTCGGCTTCTTTCCATTCAGAGACATCGTCGCAATTTGCAATGGCGTCACCACCTGAAGCTGTGATCTCGTCAACCACTTGTTGCGCGGCCGAGGTGTCTCGCCCCAAGCCTTCTCGAGATACCCCTAGATCATTGACAACGACTTTCGCGCCGCAGGCGGCTAATTGCAAGGCGTATTCACGTCCAATTCCACGGGCGGCGCCTGTAACAATTGCGACACGTCCTTCACATAAGCGGCTCATGATTGACTAGGCTCCTTGAAAGTGTAATGAGAATAGGAGCGCCATGATGCCCTCGTTGATCGACTTGAGTAATGGTGCTGACTGCTCTGGCATATTGTCTCCGAGTGGTATCTAGGTACCTTTTGCAATAGCTTAGAGCAAAAAATCCTTTTCAGTAAAAAAAGAAAAACCACTCCCAAAAGGCCTAGTTTGAATGGTATAAAACCAAGACTAAGCTTACAGCCGACCGAGTCTAATATTTGGTTTAAACCAAAAGCTTCACAGGGACAACACAATGAGTATCAAAGGCAAGGCCTATATAGGCGGGATCTATGAGCATCCCGCTCGCAAAATCACCAATATGTCGCTGGCACAGCTACACGCTGAATGTGCCAAGGGGGCGCTTGAAGACGCCGGTCTGACCATTCACGACGTCGACGGCTATTACTGTTCGACCGATGCACCCGGTAGCTTGGGTGGCATCAACATGATTGATTACATGGGGTTGACGGTGAAGCACTCTGATTCGACCAATACAGGGGGCTCGTCTTACCTGTATCTGGTTGCGCATGCTGCTGAAGCGATTGCGGCGGGTAAGTGCAGCGTTGCTTTGATTACATGTGCGGGCTTTGGGCGCCCCGGCACGATCGTGCGCGATCTGGATACCGCCATCCCAGATACCCCGTTTGAAATGCCGTATGGGCCTGTGACGGTCAATCTGTACGCACTTGCTGCAATGCGGCATATGTATGAGTTTGGTACAACGAGCGAGCAATTGGCTTGGGTCAAGGTCGCTGCGTCGCACCATGCGCAACATAATCCTAACGCATACTTGAAGAAAGTTGTCACCGTTGAAGATGTGGTGAACTCGCCGTTGATCGCAGACCCACTGCATCGCATGGATTGCTGTGTGGTGACCGACGGCGGAGGTGCCGTCATCGTGGTGAGCCCAGAGATTGCTAAAACGCTGAAGCGCCCAGCCGTCAAGTTGATCGGCGCTGGCGAATCACCTAAGGGCCAGATGGGCGGCAAGATTGATATTACCTATACCGGCGCTGTGCGCTCAGGGCCGATCGCCTTTGCTGAAGCGGGTGTTAAGCCTAGCGACATTAAGTACGCCTCAATTTACGACAGCTTCACGATCACGGTGGTCATGACGCTTGAGGACCTTGGCTTTTGTAAAAAGGGCGAGGGCGGCAAGTTTGTGATGGATGGCAACTTGATTTCTGGCGTCGGCAAATTGCCGTTCAACACGGATGGCGGCGGGATGTGTAACAACCATCCGGTGAACCGCGGTGGCATCACCAAAATCATCGAGGCCGTGCGCCAATTGCGCGGCGAAGCCCATCCCTTAGTGCAAGTAAAAAACTGCGACATTGCTTTGGCGCACGGAACCGGCGGCTCGCTGAGTACCCGTCACGGCAGTGCCACTTTGATTATGGAAAGAGAGTAACGCCATGACCACACCCTATCAAGACAGAAAAATCCCTGCCCCAAAGTTGAACTATGGCGATGAGCCTTATTTTGATGCGGCGACTCAGGGCAAGTTGATGCTGAAGTATTGCAACGACTGCAAACAATATCATCACTACCCGCGTGCGCTCTGCCCCTTTTGCTTCAGCGATAAAACCGAATTTAAAGAAGTGAAAGGCACCGGCACGGTGTACAGCTATAGCGTCACGCGCACGTCGGGCCCCGTGCCCTATGCCATTGCTTATGTCACTCTTGATGAAGGCATCACGATGCTCACGAATATCGTCGATTGCGACTTGGATACGATCCGTTGCGGGCAGAAAGTTACGGTGACCTTCAAACCCAGCGAGGATGGCCCTGCGATACCGATGTTTAAATTGGCTTGATCCAAGGGATTCACAATGAGCGACGCACTTTACACCTACTGGGTCGGCATGGATATCCCAGCCGACACGAGCGCTGCCGATGTGGCAGCGTTTAATGATTTTTACTCAAATGTGCACAAGCCTGAAGTGTTGGCTGGTAATCCGGGCTTTTTGCGTGGGCGTCGTTACGAGCTTGCGCAAGACGATACACGCGGCCCTCGTGGGCCACGCTTTATCGCTGCTTATGATATCGAAAGCAAAGAGGCGGCAGAGCTTTATATCAGCCGCAATGATGGACCAGCGAGCGGTCGACCTGTATACAGCGATGGCCCTTCGGCCTGGCAGCAGCGCAACACTAAATGGCGTTTGATGTGGCAGCATGTGTTGAACAATCCTGCAGCGGCTCAGGTGTCTGCTTCGCCTTACATGTACCTAGTCGGTATGAACGCAGCAGCAGGATCGGGCGAGGTTGAGTTGGCGCAGTTTAATGAGTTTTACAACACGATCCACGTGCCAGAAGTGTTGGCGGGCTATGGTTTTGTGAGCGGTGCGCGCTATAAAAATATGCGTACCTTTCTTCACCCCGAGCCCGGTGCACCAAACTTCTTGGCGATGTACGGCATCAAGGATGAGGCCGCCGCAAAGTCGTTCATGAAAGATCGATTAAGTGCCGATCCTGGTGGTAATTCTTTCTCGGCTGGCCCACCGCCTTGGCAGAATCGCGATACCAAATGGCGTTTGACTTATCGATTGGTGGGTTGAGGAAAGGCCAACGTTGACGAGTTGGGTGTTGGCAATCGATTGCCGACGTTCAGTTTTACAGGCGCAGCACCTTTGGCTGACCTTTGAATTACTGAGCGCCTCGCAGAGAAAGTCAACATGTAACTAGCAGCAGCTTCAAAGCGCGAACCAAAGCAGTTTAATTTTTAAGCAATCCATCAGATTACAAAGGCATCACCATGATCTACTCTCGTCATGTCGGCGACGCAAAAATTTATAACGTTATTGAATATAGCGGCCCCACGCACGCTGCTGATTTTGTGTTTCCTGAACTTGATGTGCGCGAGATAGAGCCGCACCTTTCCTGGCTCGCTCCGCATCACTACAACATCAAGTTGCAGCGCTTTATTGTAGCTATGCAGTTGTGGGTGATGCATATGGGCGATAACGTGATCGTCATCGACCTGGGTGTGGGCAATCATAAAAAACGCGGCTCAGAGCGAATGAATATGCTCAATACTTTGACGCCACTTTGGCTTGATGCCGCAGGGGCAAGCGCTAAATCTGTGACGCATGTGATCGTGACGCACTTTCACCCAGACCATGTGGGTTGGGGGACGCGTATGGTAGATGGTCGCTGGGAGCCCATGTTTCCGAATGCGCGTCATCTGATGCCTCGTGTTGATTTTGAAGCTGCATATGCGGCGTACAAAAATGGCGACAAGGGCGTGATCAGCGGCTCGTTTGAAGATAGCGTGCTGCCGCTGTACGAATTGGGGTTGATCGACTTGATAGACGATGGTGATGTGGTAGCCGGCTGCTTGAAAGCGGAAGCCATGCCAGGTCACACGCCTGGCTCGTTGCACTTTCGCCTTCAGTCAAAAGGACAAGAAGCGATTTTTGCTGGCGATGTGATGCATAGCCCTTTACAGATTGCGATGCCGCATATCAATACCTGGATCGATGCCCACGCAGAGCAGGCGCGCGCTTCGCGTGCCCTGTTTCTGAAACGTGCAGCTGAGCGTAACGCCATGATTTTCCCAGTGCACTTTGGCTGGCCACATTGCGGTTATGTCCGGGGGGACAGTGCCAAAGGCTATCGCTTTGAGCCGGTCGAGCCTGAAGCGCGTGGTGAGTAAAGCAAACTATGCGCGTTGCGCGTTGTCGTAAGGCTGCACGTGCATAGGGATGACGGGGATTAAAAGGATAATAATGAGAAAAACCTTTTGGGCTGTGCTGTTGATGCTTGGGCTTGCGCCACTGCTTGCGGCGGCTCAAACCTATCCCGATA
>CAIZGG010000339.1 GCA_903932425.1 uncultured beta proteobacterium
ATTTGAAAAACCAAAGCCGCCTCCCCCTAAAAGGGACATTTGCGGGCCATCCGCACGAGTCCCAATGCCTTGGTCGAAACGCCACGCGCTTGTTTTGTTTTGCCCACTAGCGCCGCAACCTGCTAACGCTAACAGGACAGCCATGACCGTGATGGCCGAAAGAGACTTACAGGCAACTGTCCAACGCATCTTGAAAACTCCTTATACTGATATTCTTTTTCTTGAAGCCACGCCATGACTAGCGCTAAGACTTTACAACAACATCCCGACGCCGTCGGCGAACTGTTAATCTGGACTTCTGTCGACCCCGCCTACGAGCAAGACTTCAATCTTTGGTATGACAAAGAACATATGCAAGAGCGTGCTGCGATCAAAGGGTTTCGCTGGTCGCGCCGCTACCACTCTGACACCTGCGCCCGCCCCTACTTGGCCTTGTACCAAACAGATACCCTAAAGGTGTTTACGAGCGAACCGTATCGTCAAGCCTTCACTAAACAAACGCAGTGGTCTGAACGTAACTTTACGCGCATGCGCGACACCAGCCGTCGCGTCAACGCAGTGACCCAACTTACGGGCGTGGGCACTGGCGCAGCGGTGGCCTTAGTATGTCTCGAAGCACTTGAACAGGCGCAGGCGGCACTTGAGCTTGCCGCAACGCTTAGCACGACCCTGGATGGCGTGCTGAGCCTGCGAGCGCTGTGCCCCGACCCAGTGCTTTCAACCCCCCTGCCCTCTGAGGACGTCGCAACGCGCAAGCTCGAACCGTTTATCGTGATCGAGGCCACCACCCTTTCAAGCGCAGAAGCAGCCGCAACGTGGTTAGCAGGCAAGCTTGCCTTACCTGCTTCGCGCTGCCACTCGTTTAAACTTTTGTGGGATCTACAGTCCAGTGACCTTGAGCGCTGAGCAACATCCGTTAGCTCTTTTTAGCGGTGATCTTCAATGACTTGCCAATCGTCTGATTAAACTCGCTGACGCAGGAACCCGAGCAACGCGCTGCCCATTTGCTCACAATCTGTTGGGTTGCCAGGCGCTTGATCGTCGCCAAATCTGCCTGTGTGGGCTTCACCAAGGTCATCTGGCCCTTAGGCGCCATGGGGCAGCTTTTGGCCCCGGTATTGCAGTCGTAACCTTTTTGGTTTTCAGACTCTGCAAACAGCCATAAACGCTCAGTCAACTTTGCCAGATTGATCTCTAACAAGGCGCGCACATCCGCATTGAGTTGATCCCAGACCTTTTGATTGACGGCATGAATTTCTTGATTCCAGCCCAAGGGCAAGGCGTACAAGTGCGTAGCCGCGGTGTACCACTTCGCCGTATAGCCCGCCATACTGCCGGCGATTGCGCAAGAAATCGTTTTCTTTTGAAAGGCTGGCAGCACCTCGGCAATTGACAGGCTGATACTTTTTGCCCCTAACGCCTCGATCAGTTCTGCCTGCGAGCGCGTGACCACGCGAATAGTCTTACCTTTTAGATCTTGTAAACCGCGCAAAGGCATGTTGCAAAACAGTACTTGCGGCGCGTAAGGCGACACACCTAAGAGCTTGCTTTGATACGTACCAGCCAAATGCTTGGCTATGACGGGCATAAAGCTTGTAGAAATTTGCCGCGCTGTTTTAGCATCGGTCGCCAGGCCTGCCAGATCAACCGCTTCATAGACCGCCGTGTCAGCGGCCGGGTAAATCAGTGGGATCACGCCAAACTCAATGACCCCTTGTTTCATCAATTTGAGTAGCTCAGAGCCTTTGAGACCCATTTCATCAAAACCCTTAATCTCGGCCGTTATCTGGCCAGCAGAGTGCTCGGGGATTGTCTTGAGCCAAAAGGGTTGCTCAACTTGTTTGTACGTTGAACGAGTGCTCAACCCACCCAACACTTTAAGCTCTGTGACGGGCAACTCTTGGGCCAAC
>CAIZGG010000340.1 GCA_903932425.1 uncultured beta proteobacterium
GCGTGCGGGCCGCCAAACCCAAAGGGCACGCCAAAGCGTTGCGCCGAACCAATCGCGATATCTGCATCCCAGTGGCCTGGGGGCTCAAGCAAAGTCAGCGCCAACAGGTCTGTGGCACACGCCACCACACCACCCTTTGCATGCACCTGAGCCGTCAACGCACGGTAGTCAGCAACGCTACCTAGCGAATGCGGATATTGCACCAGCAAGCCGAAACAATCTGGCACACCCTTGAGTTCATCGCCCACGACAACGTCAATATCCAACCCATCAGCGCGCGTACGAATCACTTCGATGGTTTGCGGGTGGCAGTGCTGCGACACGAAAAATACTTTACTGGCCGCTTGCGAAGCTCTGCGTGCCAGTGTCATCGCCTCGGCTGCAGCCGTACCCTCGTCCAGCAACGAGGCATTTGAAATATCAAGCCCGGTCAGATCTGCCACCATCGTCTGATAGTTCAAGATCGCCTCAAGGCGGCCTTGCGAAATCTCAGGCTGGTAGGGCGTGTAAGCGGTGTACCAAGCTGGGTTTTCAAGGATGTTGCGCAAAATCACGTTGGGCGTATGCGTGCCGTAATAGCCTTGACCAATGTAATTGCGAAAAACTTGATTACCCGCTGCAATTTTTTTCATTTCGGCCAAGACATCGGCCTCGGCACGCGGCGCCGCAAGGTCAAGCTCGCGCGTCATGCGAATATTGGCGGGCACAACTTCTTGCATCAAGACCTCGAGGCTTGCCGCCCCGATTGCCTCAAGCATGCGTTGTTGATCGGCCTCACCGGGGCCGATATGACGAGGAATAAACTCGCCTGACGTGTCTAAAGAATTTGACATGATTTTGACCTTAACCTGCGTCAGCAACAGCCTGATAGCCTGCGGCATCAAGCAAGCCATCGACATCAGCTGGGTTGTTGGCTTTGATTTTAAAAATCCAGGTGCCGTACGGCGAGGCGTTAATGGTTTCGGGCGCATCGTTTAGCGCCTCGTTAAAGCCCACGATCTCACCCGCGACGGGTGCGTAAATGTCAGAGGCCGCCTTGACCGATTCAACCACCCCAGCCGTTGCGCCCGCTGCGAGCTTGGCACCAACCTTAACGTCACCCACAAAAACCAAGTCACCGAGCTGTTCTTGTGCGGGGCCGGTAATACCGACCAACATGACATCGCCCTCGGCCTTGATCCATTCGTGGCTGGCTGCGTATTTACGATCGTTAGGAATGCTCATGAAAGTCTCCTGAAATTATTGGGGTTCGGTACAGTCGAAAAAAGAAAGTGTGAAATTTAAAAAGATGCAGTGACTTAAATTGGGTGTCACTCGCAACTTGTGATTGCTTAAAGCGTGTCCAACTTGTCATGCTTACAACTCGCGTTACTTAAAACGCGCATCAATGATTTTTTGCGTCGCTTACTTTGCGTGTACGACTTCAGCCCCCTGTCGCACAAACGGCAGCTTGCAGACCTCGGCGGGCACCCACTTGCCACGAATATCAATTTCAACGCGATCACCCACCTCGACACCCAATGGCAGGCGTGCAAAACCAATCGAGACACCGAGCGTGGGCGACATCGTGCCGCTTGTTACTTCGCCCATACCATCATCGGTGCGCACAGTCATATGGGCACGCATCACACCGCGGTCTAATAATTTGAGCCCGATAAACACTTTGGGATCCGCAAACTGTTCAAGCGCCTTGCGCCCGATAAAGTAACGTTCGGTGTCCTTAAGCGATACCGTCCAAGTCAGGCCGGCTTGGTTAGGATGAATCAGTTCGTCCATATCCTGGCCGTATAAATTCATACCGGCCTCTAAGCGAAGCGTGTCACGCGCGCCCAAGCCGCAAGGGTGAACCTGTTGGCTGATCAGGTCAGCCCACAATTGGGCTACATCAGCGGCGGGCAACACAATCTCAAAACCGTCTTCGCCGGTGTAGCCCGTGCGGGCCACCAAAATATCACCCACAAAGACCGCAGCACAGAACACACCAAGATTTTGCGTGGCCGCTTGCCAGGCCGGGCGCGCTGCCCAGACCTTGGCACGGGCGTTTGGCCCCTGCACCGCCACCATGGCCAGATCGCGACGGGGCGTGACGGTGACGCTAAATTTACCCGCCGCTGCCACGCGCTGCATCCAGGCGATATCTTTCTCGGCCGTACCTGCATTGACCACCAAGCGCCATTGCGTTGCTGTGAAAAAATAAACAATTAAGTCATCAATCACACCACCCTGGGGGTTCAACATACAGGAGTAAAGCGCTTTGCCGGGCTGCGTCAACTTAGAGACATCGTTGGCCACCAGTCTGCGCAAAAACGCAGTCGCATCCGAGCCCGTCACATCAACATTTAGCATGTGCGAAACATCAAAAATGCCCGCATCACGCCGCACAGCGTGGTGCTCTTCAATTTGCGAGCCGTAATTGACAGGCATATCCCAGCCGCCAAAATCGACCATGCGCGCGCCTGCCGCAACGTGGGTCTCGTGCAGGGGTGTGCGTTTTAAAGTAGCAGACATGAAAAGGCTCCAGAACAGTCAAAGGGCGAGCGGTTCACGCACCCACACTTGA
>CAIZGG010000341.1 GCA_903932425.1 uncultured beta proteobacterium
CATTCGCCTGCAGATCGACTTGTAAATTTGTCACACTTTTTGAGAATATCTGGTTGAACGGAAATGAATCGTAAGCGTTTGAACCGCCTGAAATACAAAAAGCCGACCAGAGCCGGCTTTTTGTCTAGCGCACGCGGATAGAGACTTAGACTACGTCGCCAACCACAACAACAGAAATGCTGCTAACAACATCAGGATGAATTGCCACTTGCACAGGGAACTCGCCGACGGCTTTCAAGGGGCCTTCAGGCAAACGAACTTGCGCTTTTTCAATGCCAGCAAAACCAGCTGCCACCAAACCTGCTGCGATATCCATGTTTGTGACTGAGCCAAACAAACGACCATCAACACCAGCTTTCTGAGTGATGCTTAATGAGAAGTTTTCAAGGCGCTGACCCAAGGCCTGTGCCAAAGCGAGTTTCTCGGCTTGAACTTTTTCAAGTTCAGCACGGCGAAGCTCAAACTCTTTCAAAGCAGTTTCAGTTGCGCGACGGGCTTTTTTCTGGGGAATTAAGAAATTGCGGGCGTAGCCATCACGCACACGAACAACTTCACCGAGGTTGCCAACGTTAACGACTTTTTCGAGAAGAATAATTTGCATGGTATGCCCCTGGATCAGTTATGGTTATCAGTAAAGGGCAACAATGCCAAAAAGCGTGCGCGCTTGATTGCGGTATCGAGCTGGCGCTGGTAAATCGCCTTGGTACCGGTCAAACGTGCAGGAATGATCTTGCCATTTTCTTGAATGAAATCACGCAAGGTGTCGAGATCTTTGTAATCGATCTGGTCGACGTTTGCAGCGCTGAAGCGGCAAAACTTACGACGCTTAAAAAGCGGATTTTGTTGTGTGAACTTCTTTTTTTCTTTACGTTTACCGAAGAAAGCCATGATATGCCTCGCTTAAATCTGTTGAATTTGCTGCGCATGCAGCCTAAATTTTGGTGAATCTTTTCGAACCGGAGCTAAAAACCCCTGAACGCGTACTGTGCAACCTAAGCTTGTTGTGAGTGCCATCTGTGCTAAGTCTCCCATCGCAACAACTGCCAGCGTAAACGCTAAGCGGCGCGGTTGACCTGCTTCAATGACCTCGGACTCGTGTGAGAGAAGAAATTCGAGCACTGCAACCCCGGACGGCGTATACCTTAAGGGGGAAAGCTCAAAAACCTGACCCTGCACTTCAAGCCGATTCACAACGTTCCTGGATTACTCAGCCTCGCCTGTGGTTGTTTCAGCCGAAGCCTTACGGGCCTCGTCGCGTTCAACTTGTTTCATCATCAGTGAAGGCTCAGTTTGAGCAGCTTTCGTCTTGATGACGAGATGACGCAAGACCGCGTCGTTGTAGCGAAACGAGTGCTCGAGTTCGTCGAGAGTTGGCTGACCACATTCGATGTTGAAACACACATAGTGTGCTTTAACCAGTTTTTGAATGGGATACGCGAGTTGACGGCGACCCCAATCTTCAGTGCGGTGAACTTTACCGCCTTGGGTAGTCACCAGCGCTTGGTAACGCTCGACCATTGCGGGGACTTGTTCGCTTTGATCTGGGTGAACGATAAAAATAACTTCGTAATGACGCATTTGAACTCCTGAGGATGTCCGAGTAGAGCTA
Organism: uncultured beta proteobacterium; assembly: GCA_903932425.1. Classification (GTDB taxonomy): domain Bacteria; phylum Pseudomonadota; class Gammaproteobacteria; order Burkholderiales; family Burkholderiaceae_B; genus Zwartia. The sequence continues at coordinate 1,610 of CAIZGG010000341.1, forward strand.
TAAAAAGCCTGCCTCGGGGGCAGCCCGCCACACCAAACACTGGCTGGTCGAGCAAGAAAGCCTTTAATTATCGTATGTTTACGTAATTAATGCAAATCGCCGATTGAATCGTAGTGCCGCCTGAAGCAAGCGAAACTTGCCGCAACCTTAATTCAGCCCAGAAAAGAAAGGATTCTTTCTTTGCTTCATTTGGCTCATGGCTCGCAGCTCGCAATGCTCAGTCGGCCAGCTGTGCCTCAAAGCGGGCGCGAACTGAGCGCTCGATACCCGCGGCATCAAGACCAACACTGGCCAACAACGCCCCTTGTTCGCCGTGATCGATAAACCGATCAGGCAGGCCAAGTTGCAGCAGCGGGCACACGACGCTTGAGGCGGAGAGGGCCTCGGCGACGGCACTGCCTGCCCCGCCCATGATCGAGCCTTCTTCGAGCGTGACAAGGCCAGCGTGGGTGGCCGCCAGCTCAAGCACCAAGGCCACATCAAGGGGTTTAACAAAGCGCATATCGACAAGCGTCAGATTCAACGCTTCTGCAACCTTGAGCGCGGCCGGCAGCAAGGTTCCGAAGACCAGCAGCGCAATGTTCTTTCCTTGCCTGCGAACCAAGCCGCGCCCGACCTCAACCGTCGCAAAATCCGCCGCAGGCACCGCGCCTGCCCCAGCACCGCGCGGATAGCGCACGGCCGCGGGGCCCGGATACTGATAACAGGTTGACAAGAGCACCCTGAGCTCGCTTTCGTCAGAGGGTGTAGCGACCACCATATTTGGGATACAGCGCATAAAGGCGATATCGTAGTTGCCAGCATGCGTTGCACCATCAGCCCCAACCAGGCCGGCCCGATCCAACGCAAAAGTTACATCAAGATTTTGTAGCGCAACATCATGAACCAGTTGATCATAGCCACGCTGCAAAAAGGTCGAATAAATTGCCACCACAGGCTTTTGACCCTCACATGCGATCCCTGCCGCAAAAGTCACCGCGTGTTGCTCAGCAATCCCTACATCAAAATAGCGCTTTGGAAACCGGCGTTCGAACTCAACCATTCCGCTGCCTTCGCGCATCGCTGGCGTAATCCCAACCAAGCGTTGATCTTGGGCGCCCATGTCGCACAGCCAAGTACCAAATACCTGCGTAAAAGTCGTTTTAGGCACCGCCGCGGGCTTTTGAATTCCGATTGCAAGGTCAAATTTTCCGGGGCCGTGATACAGCACGGGATCTGCTTCAGCGAGCTTGTAGCCCTGCCCTTTTTTAGTCACAACGTGCAAAAACTGTGGCCCCTTCAGTGCCCGCATATTTTGCAGCGTGGGGATCAACGAATCAAGGTCATGTCCGTCAATGGGCCCAACGTAGTTAAAGCCCATCTCTTCAAATAGCGTAGCCGGCGTGACCATGCCTTTAGCGTGCTCTTCAAAGCGGCGAGCCAACTCGAGCACAGGCGGCATATGTTGCAAAACAGAGCGCCCAACATTTTTAGCTGCAGCATAAAACTGCCCTGACATCAAACGCGCAAGGTAGCGATTCAGCGCCCCCACCGGCGGCGAAATCGACATGTCGTTGTCGTTCAGAATCACTAACAAGTTGATGTCAGGCGTAACGCCAGCGTTGTTCATGGCCTCAAAGGCCATACCGGCAGACATCGATCCATCACCAATGACAGCAATATGCTGGCGCGACACACCGGCGTTGCGCGAAGCCACCGCCATGCCCAGTGCAGCAGAAATCGAGGTTGACGAATGCGCCGTACCAAAGGCGTCGTACTCAGATTCGCTGCGCTTGGGAAAGCCAGACATTCCACCAAACTGCCTGAGCGTGCTCATACCGGCTTTACGCCCGGTCAGTATTTTGTGCGGATAAGACTGGTGACCCACATCCCAGATAATGCGGTCATGGGGCGTGTCGTACACGTAATGCAACGCGACAGTCAATTCAACCGTGCCCAAATTTGAGGACAAATGCCCACCCGTGCGCGAGACCGAATCAAGCACAAAGGCACGCAACTGATCTGACAGCTTTCTGAGCTCGCGCTTATCAAGCGGCTTCAAATCGGCAGGAGAATGAATACGGTCAAGCAAATCGGTTGGCATAAGTGTCTGAACTTCTACAAAAAAATCGATGTGAACGTTTTAGTGATCACGTAAAACAATAAAGTCGGCTAAGCCTGCCAGTAAAACAGCAGATTCACCCAAAGGGCTTAAAGCGGCCAACGCACGCTGGTGTAATTCACCCGCAAAGGCTTGAGCCTGGGCCAAGCCCATCAGTGTGACATAGGTTGGCTTGTTCGCCGCGGCGTCTTTTCCGGGGGTTTTACCCAATTGAGAACTGTCGGCTGTCACATCAAGCACATCGTCAATCACCTGAAACGCCAGCCCCATCGCAGCCGAATACGCGTCGAGCGCCTTGCGCTGTTGCGCGCTTGCTGCGCCCGCCAAGCCGCCCAACGATACGCTCGCGCTAAGTAAGGCCCCCGTTTTTAAGACATGCATTTGTTGCAAGGCTTGCTGAGTGAGGGCTTTACCGACACTTTCTAAATCAATTGCCTGCCCTCCGGCCATCCCTAAACTTCCTGCGGCTTGGGCCAGATCGCGAATCGCCTGAACGATCAACGCCGGAGCGATCGGCATTTGCGCCAATAAATCAAAGGCGAGTGGTTGCAACGCATCGCCCGCGAGCAGCGCGGTAGCCTCGTCAAACTGCACATGTACCGTGGGGCGGCCGCGCCGCAAAACATCGTCATCCATGCAAGGCAGATCATCGTGCACCAAAGAGTAAGCATGAACGAGTTCAACCGCTGCCGCCGCAAGATCTTGCGCCAATTCACGGTCGGCGTCACGGGGTTGTGACAACACTGGCCCGCAGGCGTGCGCCGCAGCAAAGACAAGAGCGGCTCGCACGCGCTTACCACCGCCAAGCACCGAATAGCGCATCGCCTGGTGCAAACGTGCAGGCACGGCGTCTTCGCCAGGCAAGACGCGTGCTAATACGTGTTCAACATGCTGGGCTCGCTCAGAGAGCCATGCTGAGAAGTCAACCGCAGCGGCGCTCATGACAACTCGGAATCCAGGCCTTCAAAGGGGCGCAGCACGCCCGCTTCGAGTACTTTGACTTGTTGCTCGGCCTGCGCGAGTTTTTGTTGACACAAGCGCGTCAAGGCCACGCCACGCGCATAGGCGGCCAAAGATTGCTCAAGCGCCAACGAACCCGACTCCATGGTTGCGACCAGCGCCTCGAGTTCTGCGAGCGCTGTCTCGAAATCTTCGGGCAAGCTAGGATCAAGCTCGGCCGCGGCCTCGCCTGGTTTGATGGATGTTTTGTGAGCCTTGGTCAAGCGCTACTCCGAAGACAGCTCAGACGGAGCTGCAGTCTGAACTGAACAAATTTGAACAGATGTAAAACCCGATTGTACGAGATCATCCGGACTCAACACCTTGAGGTACAATGCTTTTTTTAGGTTAATCGGTCAAGCCGGTTTACTTCTCGCCAGAACGGTACTGTCCGTCCTGGCTTTTTTATCGGTGCAGAGGGAATCATGACCGACATTGGTCGGATGGCGCACTTGGCGCCCGCTCGTACCCAGCTTGCTGTCGATACGTATTTTGACCAAGCC
>CAIZGG010000342.1 GCA_903932425.1 uncultured beta proteobacterium
GAGCAACAGCCCCTGGTCGAAGGTTAAATCCGATCAGGCTTAATCCGGCAACCAGAGTTAAGAGACCTCATGACAGATTCTAAAGCTTACATCCCCCCAAAAGTCTGGACCTGGGATCAGCCCAGTGGCGGCGCTTTTGCCAGCATCAACCGTCCGATCGCGGGTCCCACACACGACAAAGAACTGCCGATTGGTAAGCACCCGTTGCAGCTTTATTCCTTAGGCACGCCCAACGGCGTTAAGGTCACGATCTTGCTTGAAGAGTTGCTGGCGCTTGGGCACAAGGGCGCTGAATACGATGCGTGGTTGATCAACATCCGTGACGGTGATCAGTTTGGTTCGGGTTTTGTTGACGTCAATCCAAACTCAAAAATCCCAGCGCTGCTTGACCGCAGTGGTTCGCAGCCTGTTCGCGTGTTTGAATCTGGCGCGATTTTGCTTCACCTTGCCGAAAAATTTCAAGCCTTTATTCCTAAAGAGGGCGCAGCCCGTACTGAGGTTTTGAACTGGCTTTTTGGCAAATGGGTAGTGCGCCGTATTTGGGCGGTGGATTTGGCCACTTTTACGCCTACGCGCCTGCCAAGTTTGAGTACGCGATTGATCGTTTTGCAATGGAAACCAAGCGTCAGCTTGACGTGCTTGAGCGTCGCTTAGCCGTTAGCGAATACTTGGGTGGCGATCAATACACGATTGCCGATATCGCGGTGTTTCCGTGGTACGGCGGGCTGGTGAAAGGCTGGTTGTATGGTACAGCAGCCGAATTTTTGAGCGTACAAGACTACAAACACGTTCAGCGTTGGGCCGAAACTGTTTACGCCCGGCCCGCAGTCAAGCGAGGCCGTATGGTCAACCGCATGCAGGGCGAGCCATCAGAGCAGCTGCGCGAGCGTCATGATGCCAGCGACTTTGACACTAAAACGCAAGACAAGATTCAGGCAGCAAGTTAGTGCACTAAGCCGCTGCAGGCGCCCCGGGCTGCTTAGTCGGCTCGGATTCGCTAAACGCCGGTAAGGCAAAACAACGCTCGGTAATCTCGCATAGTTTTGGTGCGATGGCGGTGTTTGCGCCAAAAAAGCGCACGCCGATCATGTGCGAGGCAAGTGCTACATCGGCCAGCGTCGGCGTATCGCCGTGGGCAAATAAACCCGTTGCAGAACCCTTGGCGTTAAGGTGCGCTTCTAGCGCCACGCTAGACAGGTCAAGCCAGTGCCTTGCCCATTTTGTTTGAGCGGCGTCGTCTAAAGATAATTCGGTTGCAAGGTATTTGCGCACACGCAGCACAGTCAGTGGGTGTGTGTCTGCAATACTCACTTGCGCCAAAGCGCGTACTCTGGCGCGACCAACTGCATCCTTAGGCAACAAGGGCGTCTCGGTAAACGCCTCGTCAAGATATTCAAGAATGGCCGACGACTGCGTGATCAATGCACCATTGTGATTCAACGCTGGCACCGCATGCTGCGGATTGATGCTGTTAAAGGCCTCGCCAAAGTGCTCGCCTGAAGGCAGATCGATCATCGTTTCTTGAAACGAAATGTTTTTTAATTTCAACGCTACGCGCACGCGATAGGTGGCCAAAGAGCGCCAGTTGCCATAGAGTAAAACGCTCATGTCAGATCCTGTTATGCAAGAAGATATCAACCGATACAGTATCAGATTTCAAAACTAAGCTGGCACACAATTTGCTTTGCATGACACAGGCGCATCGCCCCAAACATTTCTAAGGATGTCATCATGAGTGCAGATACCTTACCAATCTTGATTAGCCCCGAGCAATTGGCCGAGCTTACACAAGCTGAGCCTGTCGTGATGATTGATACGCGTGACCCTGAAGCTTACGCGGCGGGCCACATCGCAGGTGCCGTGAACCTGCGCGAGATTTTTACCTACCTGGCCACGTCAACCCCTGAGGGCCTTCAAGCGCTCAAAGAAAGCTTTGCAACCCAGTTGGGCGCTGCCGGGATCTCGGGTAAAGAGACCGTGGTGTTCTACGAAGATTCAATGAGTAGTGGGTATGGTCAGTCGTGCCGTGGCTACTACCTGCTGACCTGGCTTGGCTATCCAAAAGTAAAAGTGTTGAATGGTGGTCTGTCAGCGTGGATTGCCAAGGGTTTGCCAACGTCCACTGAAGCGACGATTGCCACGCCTTGCGCGTTTCCGTCAGATTTGGTTTGCCCGGATGTCATGGTTACGCTTGATGACGTCAAAGCGGCGCTGGGTACCAGTACCGTGTTGATGGACGTACGTGATGTGGATGAGTGGATCGGTGACAGCTCATCACCCTATGGCAAAGATTACGCGCCGCGTAAAGGTCGCTTACCAGGCGCCAAGTGGCTTGAGTGGTATCGCTTTATGAAACCCTCGGCGCAAGGCCCGGTTTTTAAATCTCCTGATGAGGTGTTGGCAGAGTGTGCCACTGCCGGTATCAAGCCGAGCGATGAGATTTACCTCTACTGCTTCAAGGGTGCGCGTGCGTCAAATACCTTCTTGGCACTGACGCAAGCAGGGTTCAAGAACGTTCGCATGTACTTTGGGTCGTGGAACGAATGGTCACGTGATCCAGCGTTGCCAATTGAATCGGGTTTGCCGTTTAAGCTTGCAGCCTAACGCGCTTACCGAGCGGTAAAAGATACGGGCAGGTTAAGCGCCAGGCGTCGGGTGTTGAAATATGACACTGGATGCCTGGCTTAATGAATGAACGTGACTGCAAGTGCTAAGCTGTAGCTTGTAAAGATTTTTACCTTACTCGGTATTGATACTGAACGGCTATGACAATGGGCACTAAATTAATTGACCGCGTTTTGGGTGTGCTTTTACCGGCTTGCCTGTTAGTCACTTCTGTCGCCGCACGCGCCGCGCTGCAAGACGAAATTCAGGTCTACGATGACGCGATCAATGCCAAGGGTGAATACAGCCTTGAGCTGCACCTGAACACCACGCCTAATGGTTTAAAGACCGGCAACTACAACGGCGAGGTGTTAAACAACGGTAATACGCGCATTACGCCCGAGTTTGGCTATGGCTTGGGCAACGGTCTTGAGCTTGGTCTGTACGTGAATACAGTGGTCAACAATGGTCGCTGGGATTACGCGGGCTATAAAGCGCGTTTAAAGTGGCTGCCGATTCTTGAAAAGGATGGTTATCCCTTTTTTGCTGGTGTTAATTTTGAAGTCGGTAACGTGCTGTATCAGTACGATCAATCACGCTATGGCGCCGAGGCGCGGTTTATTCTTGGCAAAAATGTTGATAAGTGGTTATTTGTCGTGAATCCAACCTTTGGCCACGCGCTGTCGCAACCTTATCGCACCGAAGGCCCAAACTTTTCGTTGGCTGCACGCGTTTCGCGCGAGGTGACACCTGAGCTTGCCTTAGGGGTTGAGTACTACTCAGATATTGGGCTCTTGAATCAAACCATCGCGTATCAACAAACGGGCCAGGCGGCCTTTTTGATGATGTATTGGGAAGGTAAGCCCTTTTCGTTTCAGTTTGGCGTGGGCAAAGGCTTGACGCAAAATACTGATTCGTTGACTGTGAAAGGCATTATCTCGATTCCCTTGCCCGAGTAAGTCAGCCAAGCATTCTTCAAAGACTTCGGTATGATTGCGACAAGCAGGGCCTGAGCTTCTCAGGCGCCTCATTGAATAACAATCGCTGCACGCGCGACCCACACCAAAGGAATCAGCATGACCCAAATCCACCGCATCCACGTTGACCGTCTGCGCGAGGCCGTCAGGTATTTGGTCAAGGGCTTTGGTAGCGAACCCAAAGAAATCGAACTTGTGACCGAAAATCTGGTGCAAGCGAACCTCACCGGCCATGACTCTCACGGGGTTGGCATGTTGCCGCGTTACGCTGAGTCGTATCTTGAAGGTGGTTTGAAACCTAACGCACACATCGTCAGCCAAATGGATGGCGGCGCGATGGTGAGCGTCGACGGGCAGGCTGGTTTTGGCCAGGTGATTGGTCACGAAGCGATGGAGCTTGGTATCGCGCGCGCCAAACAGCACGGTAGCTGTATTGTTGCTTTGGGCAACTCGCATCATTTATGCCGCATCGGGGCTTGGGCCGAGATGGCGGTTGCCGAAAACCTGATCTCTGTACATTTTGTGAATGTGATTTCGCGCCCAATCGTCGCGCCCTGGAATGGCGCAGATGCACGCTTTGGCACCAACCCGTTTTGCGTCGGGATCCCCGTTGCGGGTCAGCCGCCCGTACTGCTTGACTTTGCCACTAGCGTAATTGCGCAGGGCAAGGCACGTGTGGCCTATAACAAAGGCGAGCAATTACCCGGCGGGATGCTAATTGATGACAAGGGCAATCCAACCACCAATCCGGTCTACGCCGTTAAGCCGCCTGCGGGTGCCTTGTGTACGTTTGGTGAGCACAAGGGCTTTGGGTTGGCGTTGGTCTGTGAATTGTTAGGGGGCGCGCTGGCTGGTGGCATGACCACCCATCAAGGGGCCGACGGTAAGCGCCGCGTGCTCAACGGCATGTTGACGATTATTTTTGATCCTAAAAAACTCTCAGACGGTTCGGTGTTTGAACACGAGATGAAAGCTTTTATTGAGTGGGTCAAGGCCTCGCCTGCGCAAGCAGGAACCGAAGGTGTTCGGGTGGCCGGTGAACCAGAACGTCTGACGCGTGCTGAACGCCTGGCCAACGGTGTGCCGGTCGATGACAATACATGGCAAGAAATGATTGCCGCTTGCAGTAAACTCGGCCTCGATGGTGCAACATTTCAGAAGTTAGCAGGTATGTGACAAGCCAGCGCAAAAAGAGCTGGCGCAGTACATAAAAATTTGGGGACAAGATGTTGGTTGGTGCCGCAGATGTTTGAACGCATCTTAAATGTGCTTTGGTGCCTGCTCGGTCTGGCGACCATGGTCAACTCGTGGTCAATGGGATTAACGGGTTCGTTTGGGCCTGAAAGCGGCTTTTTTCCGTTTATTTGCGGCGCGCTCATCACGCTGTGTGGCGTGGGTCTGCTGTTCAAAGGCGCTAAAGCGGCAGCGCCCAGCCCAGAGTGGCCACGGGCAGCCGCCTTAGGCCGAATCTTGGGCGTCGTGGCGGGGTTAATCGCCATGGCCGCCACCTTGCCCTATTTAGGATTTGCAGTGGCAAGTTCGGTGACCACCTTTGTTTTGTTACAAACCGTTGAGCGCTCGCGCTTGGTTGAGTCGTTGATCATTACCGTCGTGTCGGTCGCTGTTGTCATGCTGGTGTTTGGGCGTTTGCTGGGCATGAATTTGCCACGCGGCCCCTGGGGGTGGTGATGGACGCAATCAATGGTTTGCTGATGGGATTTTCGGTGTTGTTTACTGCCGAAAATCTGTATTTCTGTTTGTTGGGCAGCATCGTTGGCACTCTTGTGGGCGTCTTGCCCGGGATTGGTCCGCTCGCCGCGCTTGCTCTCTTGCTCCCCGTGACGTTTCAGCTGTCTGCAGTGGCAGGGCTAGGTATGTTGGCCGCCATTTTTTATGGCGCAATGTATGGTGGTTCAACCACCTCGATCTTGGTCAATATCCCGGGTGAGGCCGCCTCAGTCGTGACGGCGCTAGATGGCCATGCCATGGCCAAGCAAGGTCGTGCGGGCTCGGCGCTTGGCATGGCCGCGATTAGCTCGTTTGTGGCGGGTACCTTATCGCTGATCGCACTGACATTTTTCTCACCGTTACTGGCCACTGTCGCGCTTAAATTTGGCCCGCCTGAAAATTTTGCATTGATGGTCTTAGGTCTGGTGTGTACGCTTTACATGATTGGTGGTTCAAAAATCAAAGGCGTGTTGATGATCGCCCTTGGGTTTTTAGCGGCGATCGTGGGGATTGATATCGTCAACGGGCAAGATCGTTTTACTTTGGGCACGGTGAACTTGTCGGCGGGCATTGAGATTTTGTCGGTGGTGATCGGCTTATATGGTGTCTCTGAAATTCTGATGAATTGTGAAACCATCGCAAAAAATCAGGTGCTCGCAGAAAAAATTAAAGGCCTCTGGCCAACCTTCGCCGATTGGCGAGCCTCTTGGAAGCCCATGATGCGTGGCAGCGTGTTGGGATTTTTTCTGGGTCTCGTGCCAGGCGGTGGGCCCGTGACAGCCTCGTTTGTGTCGTACACGCTTGAGCGTCGTATGGCCAAAGATCCAGAGCGCTTTGGCAAAGGCGCGATCGAAGGCGTGGCGGGCCCCGAAGCGGCCAATAACGCGGCAGTATCAGGCGGAATGATTCCCTTATTCACCCTTGGCATCCCCGGTAACGCCGTGACGGCTCTGTTGCTTGGCGCCTTGGTGATGCAAGGTGTGCAACCTGGTCCCATGTTTATTACGCAACGCCCTGACTTGTTTTGGGGTGTGGTCGCCAGTATGTATGTGGGCAACGTCTTTTTATTGTTGCTGAATTTGCCGTTAGTGGGCTTATGGGTGCAGTGCTTGCGTATCCCTTATCGGGTGTTGTTTCCGTTAATTTTGTTGTTGTCGATTGTGGGCACCTACTCAGCCAACAAGAACGTGTTTGATTTGTGGGTGATGATTGGCTTCGGTGTTGTAGGCTATGTGTTGCGCAAATTGCAGTACGAGTTTTCGCCCTTCTTGATTGCCTTTGTGTTGGCGCCGATGCTTGAGCAGTCGTTGCGCCAGTCAATGGTGATGTCCCCTGATGGGCTGATGATTTTTGCCCATCGACCGATTGCGGCAGTGTTGATTGTTGGTAGCTTAATTTTGGCAGCCTTGGTGTTTCGTCAGCGCAAGTCGCTGCAGCCAGCCGGAGACCTTTAACAATGACGATTCGTGCAACGACTCAAAGACAGCTGACGATGACCGTGCGTGCAACACCCGGAGGCACCCGACCATGACGATGCGTTCAACCCTCTGGGCGATTTTTTTTGCTGCTTTTAGTTGGGCCGTGTCTGCTCAACCTGCGCCCGAGGTGGCCAAGCTAAAACCCGCAGGGTTTCCCGACCAGCCCATTGAGTACACGGTGGTGTATCCGGCCGGCGGTGGTGTCGATATCACCGCGCGCTTGCTTGCCAAGTACGCCGAGCAGGCGAGTGGTGACAAAATCTTGGTCAATAATCGAACGGGTGGGGCTGGCATGGTGGGTCATGCGTATCTGGCCAAGCAAGCAAAGCCTGACGGTTACACCTTAGGGGTTGTAGGCAACAACATCTGGGGGGATGCCATGCTCAAGGCGCAAGGTAAATGGGCCTTGTCAGATCTTGAAGCGATTGCTTATCTTAAAAGTGACTCGTTGACCTGGTTGGCTTCAACGACCGGACCATTTTCAGGCAAGACGGCTAAAGAAATTATCCAAGTGGCGAAGGATAAGCCGAGTACGGTACGTATCGCGGTGATCCCCGGAACAATGTGGGAATACCTCATTGAACAAGTTGAGGCACAGACGGGCGCTAAGTTTTTACGTGTGCCCTTTCAAGGGGGTAAACCTGCGATCGTTGCCTTACTTGGGGGTAACGTCGATATTGCACAAGGGTTCAGGGGCGAGTTCGATAGTTTTATGCAAGCTAAGCAAGTGATGCCGATTGGCGTAGCTTCAGCAACGCGTTTGCCAAGCCTTGCAGACGTGCCAACCTTTAACGAAATGTTCAATGGGCAAGACTACATCTGGCGCACCATCCATTTTGTGGTGGTACCGAAAGATACGCCCGCTGACCGCAAAGCCTACCTTGCCGCAATGATTCAAGCGGCAATGCGTAACCCCGAGCTGATTGCCGAATATCAAAAGTTGGGTGCGTATTTTGATGAGAGTCTGACTCAGTCTAAAGCGCTTGCGGCAGATTTAGATGCGCTTGCACAAAAAGAGCGCGAGTTTTACGTAAAGACTGGGCGTTTGAAGCTGTAAAAAGTATGTTCGCGCTGAGTATTACGGATTAAACCGCTGCTGAGACGTTAGCAATTAATTTTTCAAGTTAATTATTTGGTCATTAGATTATTACGATAATTTTTTTAAAGCCATTTGCCATAAACCACAGGAGACTCATTCATGAAAATAATCTCAACACTGATGGCGACTTTATTTGCCGCCGCAAGCCTCAGCGCCTTCGCGCAACCTGCTGCTGACGTCGCAAAATTAAAACCCAAAGGGTTTGCCGACCAGCCGATCGAGTACACCGTGGTGTACCCAGCAGGCGGTGGTATGGATATCACTGCGCGCTTGCTTGCCAAATATGCAGAGAAAGCCAGTGGCGACAAAATCCTGGTCAACAATCGCACTGGCGGTGCTGGTGTTGTAGGCCACGCCTACTTGGCCACACAAGCTAAGCCCGATGGCTATACCGTTGGGATTTTGGGCAATATGATCTGGGGCGATGCCATGCTTAAGGCGCAGGGCAAATGGTCGTTAGCTGATGTTGAATCGATTGCGTATATCAATAGTGATTCGCTGACTTGGGTCAGCTCAACCACAGGCCCGTTCGCTGGAAAAACAGCGAAAGAGATTATTCAGGCTGCCAAAGACAAACCCGGCACAGTTCGAGTTGCTGTGGTGCCTGGCACGATGTGGGAATACCTCGTTGATCAGCTCGAAGCGCAAACCGGCGCTAAATTCTTGCGCGTGCCGTTTCAAGGCGGCAAGCCAGGGATTGTGGCCTTGGTGGGTGGTAACGTCGATGTGGCGCAAGGCTTCTTGGGCGAGTTTGACAGTTTCTTGCAAGCCAAACAGGTCACACCGATTGGTGTTGCATCGGCCACCCGTGTTCCAAGCTTGAAAGATGTTCCAACCTTTAACGAAATGTACAACTCGCAAGAGTATGTCTGGAACATTATCCGTTTTGCAGTGGTGCCCAAAGGCACGCCAGCTGACGTGAAGGCCTATCTGGCCGCAACGATTCAAGCAGCGGTTGCCAATCCAGAGTTGATCGCTGAATATGAAAAACTAGGGGCATATTTTGACGCCGGCTTGCTTAAGTCGACAACTATCGCGGCTGATTTGAATGCCTTGTCACAAAAAGAGCGTGACTTTTACGTAAAGACTGGCCGTCTGAAGCCTTAACGAGTAGTTAAAGCGCCCGAAGCTCGCGAGCCTCGGGCACTATCACCCACCACATAGAGATTGATTCATGGCAATGCAAAAACTTACTGGCCGTCAGGCCTTCATCAAATTGTTGCTCGATGAGGGTATCACCCACATGTTTGGCAATCCCGGCACAACCGAGCTTGCCATCATGGAAGCCGTGCCGCAGTTTCCTGAGCTGAAGTATGTGTTGGGTTTGCAAGAATCGATTGTTGTTGGCATGGCTGATGGTTTTGCCCGCGCGTCGAACAAACTTGTCGCCTGTAATTTGCATTGCGCACCTGGCTTAGGCCATGCGATGGGCGCGATTTATTCGGCCAAGTTTTCGGGCTCGCCCATCATCATTACTGCGGGTCAGTATGAGGTGGGTTATGGTCTGCAAGAGCCGTTGCTCTATGAGCCCTTGGTGCCGATGGTTGAACCTTTGGTGAAGTGGGCCTTTGAAGTCACGCGACTTGAAGACTTGCCGCGTATCGTGCGCCGAGCTGCAAAGATTGCTCGCACGCCACCGATGGGCCCGGTCTTTATTAGTTTGCCTGGTTCGGTGCTCGACGAAGAAACTGAAATTGAGTTTGGCTTCCCAACCGTTGTTGACGCAGCGGTGCGCCCGGGCGACGCTTCACTTCAGGCGCTGGCGCAGCGTTTGTTGGCCGCCAAGAATCCAGTGATTGTTGCTGGACGTGAAATCGCAAACGCGGGTATTTTTGACGAGGCATGCGAGCTTGCCGAATTGCTCGGTGCGGCTGTTTATCAAGAGTCAGTTGGCTACAACGCACGTTATCCAACTTCGCACCCAACTTGTATGGGCGATTTGTCGCGTAACCAGAAAAAAGTGCGTTCGATTCTTGAACAGTATGACTTCTTGCTGTGCCTGGGTGCCGATTTGCTGCGCATGTCGCCCATGAGCACCGTTGAGCCTTTGCCGCCTGAAATGCCCGTGATGCACATCACTGAGCGTGAATGGGAGTTGGGCAAAAACTATTCAACAGAAACGGCAGTACGTGCAGATGTCAAAGAAACGCTCTTGGCGTTGTTGCCCGTCTTGCGTGCAGCGCGCAGTGCTGAATACGCCAAGGCGGCGAGTGCGCGTGTTCAGGCCTTGAGTGCTAATAACTGGTCGGCCAAACGCGACGCAGCACGTGCAGAGTTTTCAGCCGCAGCTGCGGCAAACCCCATTGATCAGCGCTATCTGGTGAGTCAGTAGGTCGATGTTTTGCCCAAAGATGCAATCGTTGTGGATGAAACCTTGACGGCTTCGCCGGCGATTGCTGCAACGCTACCGATGGATAATCCCAAGGCGTATTACGGCTTGGCCAGCGGTGGTTTAGGGTTTGGAATGGCGGGTGCGGTGGGTGTGAGTCTGGCGCAACCTGGTCGGCCGATTGTCGCCACCATCGGTGACGGCAGCGCCATGTACAGCATTCAGTCGCTCTGGACAGCTGCTCACCTACGCTTGCCCATTACTTACGTCATCATCAATAATCGCAGCTATCGCATCATTAAAGAGCGACTGCTTGCGATGCGCGGCACAGATGCGTTCGTTGCAATGGATATGAATGATCCACCAATCGATTTTGCGGGCTTGGCAAAAAACATGGGGATGTCGTCGCAAACCGTGACTGATCCAACACAGTTATCGGCGGTGCTGAAGGCTGCGATCGCCAGTGGCGTGCCTAATTTAGTTGAAGTGATTGTTGCCAAGGGCTTTGGCGAGTAAGGCACCTCAGTTCAAACGGTAGCCGCAATCGCTCTGCGCAAGCGCCACCGCTTGCGCAAGTTTTGCTTGATCGCTCGCCTGCAAGACATAGAGCAGATCGCCCGCGCTGACGCTGGCACCTAAGCCGCACGCTAAGTCAACGCCGGCAAGTTGGTCTGCAGGGGCGCCGGCGCAACGCCCGAGCCCTGAAATGACAAAACCATCAATGGCCTGCACGTGACCACTGTGTTGTGCACGAACTTCGTGCCTCAGTGCGCCTGGCCACGAGAGTGGTTCCTGAGCACCTTGAGCCGCAATGATGGCCTGCATCGCGGTGTTTGCAGCGCCACTGTTCAGTAATTCGAGCGCACGGTAACGGCCTCGAGCAACGCTGCCTACCGTTGGGTCAAGTGCCAAAATCTGGCTGGCAAAAAATAGTGACTTCTCTAGTAGATCGTCGGGTGCCAGTGGATCGCGTTCAAGCACTTGCAAGACGTCGCGCGCTTCAAGCGCAGGGCCGATGCCGCGCCCGATTGGAGCCTGGCCATCTGTGGCAAAGGCTTTGACAACTAACCCTAAGGCTGCGCCCACCATTTCAAAAAGCTGAGCCAGTTCTTGTGCTGCAGCTTGAGTTTTGACCTTGCCAGCAATGGAATAGGGGATGTCGATAACAACATGGGTGGCGCCAGCCGAATATTTTTTTGACAAGATCGAAGCAACAGACCAGCGTCGCGTATCAAGCGCCAAGGGGCGCGTGAGCGCATTCATCACGTCATCGATCACCGAGTGATTGAGCTTGCCGTTCCAGGCGATGCAGGCGTTGGTTTGAGCCACGCACTTTTTAAGCAACTCGGGTGTCAGATCGACTTTTGCGAGTACTTCCATCGCATCTGCGGTGCCGGCCGCAGAGGTAATCGCCCGGGATGAGGTTTTTGGAATCAACAGGCCGTGCGCGGCAATAATCGGGATGACGACCATCGTGACGCGACTGCCAGGGATGCCTCCAAGCGAGTGCTTGTCGACCACCATGTCGCGGCCCCACGAAATGCGTGGCATCAGTTCGCTGCGACAACGCGCGACCGCGATGAGTTCGTCATCTGACAGGTCTTGTGTACAGGCGATTAGAAAAGCTTCTAAGTCAGCGCCAGAAAATTGCTTTTGATTGATCGCAGTGAGCAAAGGTCGGTACTCAGCTTCACTCAGCCCGAGGCCAGCAATTTTTTTATATAACGACGCTAAGGGCGCGGGGGCTTGCCCAAGCTGCGTATAGAGCGTCGCTAAAAAGCGGCAAATGCCGATCTCAGGTGTTTGATCATTGGTCACGCGCAGCACGCGCGTGCCTTCAGGGTAGGGTTCAGTTTTTCGGGCCAAGCGTTTGGCAACATCGGCTGCCGATTCTCGTCCACGTTGCGAGAGTCGTTGCGCCAAAATTTCAGGTGGTGCGCCAATTTCAACGACAACCAAATTTGGGACGCGCTCGTTTAACTGCGCCACCATGGCGCGTGAGCCGTTGGCAATCACATGTTGCCCGCTTGCCAGTGCATCAAGTAGGGTGCTTGGCAGACCGTACGACAGGCCGTGCGCTTGCCAGGTAATTAAAAATTTACCTTGTTGTTCAAGCATGGCGAATTCAGCTGGGGTGCAGGCCTGATGGGCTTCACCACCCGAGTCAGCAGGCCGTGTGATGGTGCGTGTGGCAAAAATAAATTCTGAGGGGTCGAGCTGCCGCCGCGCCCCATCCATCAGGCTATCTTTGCCAGCCCCACTTGGGCCAACAACAAAAAAGAAGCTGCCGTTTGCCACCCAATGCCTGCTTATTCGTCTAAGCCGATGTCGACCGCGGGTGCGGCTTGAGTGATTTTGCTGGTTGAGATGTAATCCACCCCAGTAAGTGCCACGTTACGAATCGTTGCGATGCTGATGCCGCCCGAGGCTTCAATTTTTGCCCGACCCGCAACGAACTTAACGGCCGTAGTCATGTCAGCGATTGACATGTTGTCGAGCATGATGACATCGGCGCCTGCCGCTAAAGACTCTTCGACCTGCTCAAAGCGATCGCATTCGACTTCAATCTTGGTGAGTACGGGCAGCTTGAGTTTGGCGCGTGCCACAGCTTTGCCGATGCTACCCGCCACCGCAATATGGTTGTCTTTGAGCATGACACCGTTATCAAGGCCCAGACGATGATTTAAGCCACCTCCACAGGCGACAGCGTGCTTTTCAAGCATACGCAGGCCCGGTGTGGTTTTACGTGTGTCGATTAAACGCGCGCCCGTCCCGGCGATTTCTGCGTTGTAGCGGGCTGTTTCAGTGGCGATGCCACACAGGCGTTGCAAAATATTCAGTGCAGGGCGTTCAGCAGTCAAAATGCTGCGAGCGGGGCCTGATACGGTCAAAATCCTGGTGCCTTTTTCAACCTTGTCGCCGTCTTTGGCAAGTTTAGTAACGGTCAGTGCGGCGTCATAACGGGTAAAGATTCGTGCGGCGATATCGAGGCCGGCGATGTACATCGGCTCGCGAGCATTCATATGAAATGTGCCAACGGCGTCTTCATCAATCATAAGTTGTGCGGTCAGGTCGCACGAGCCGATATCTTCGGTCAACCAAAGATCGATTAAACGATCGGTTTGAAAAACGTCATACATATCGGGTGACCTCGCAGGCAGTGGATGAAGAGTTAAACAGGAAAATGTAGTGTTTGCTACATTTTCATGCTAATTTAAATCATCCAATTATGCAAGAGCAAAATAAAAATTTGATGACGAGCTCAGCACTTGCCTTGCCCGTTTAGACGGTCAGTCACTCACCGCATCTGTGTGCCACCATTCACATCCATGATGGCGCCCGACACAAAACTTGCAGCCGGTGAGCAAAGGTAGGTCAACATGCCTGCGATTTCTTCGGGCTCGCCTAGGCGTTGCATGGGGTATTCGCTGCCGTCGTAGCCTTGCCCAGTGGTCATGCCCGTATCGATAGGTCCAGGCGCCACACCGTTTACGCACACGTGATGGGGCGCCGCACGTTGAGCAAACCAGCGTACCAAGGCGTGAACACTGCCTTTAGAGGCGCTGTAATGCGGGCCAGCCCTTAACCCGCCCGTCCAGCCCGCGATTGAGCCACAGAGCGCGATGCGTCCGTGCTTACGTTCCATCATGCCCGGTAGCACCGCGCGTACAAGATTAATCGGACCTAAAACATTCACTTGCATGACACGCATAAAAGCAGTTTCATTCCAATCCGGCGCCAGCCAGTCGTCTTGAAAAGGGCAGATGCCTGCGGTGTCTGCCAGCGCGGTAAACGGTTTGTGACGGCGTACTAAATCTTCAACCGCGTCGCGCTGCGTGACATCGCAAGATTCGACAGCGACTTGGCCTTTGAGCGTCTGCGCCAGCGCTTCGAGCTTGGCCAAAGGACCGATGTCGGTCAACACCAACGAGGCGCCCAGCTGGCTGCACAGGCGGGCGGTTGCGCTCCCGATGCCGCCTGCAGCACCCGTAATCCAAAGGTGAGTGCCCGTCATGTCAAAGGCCTGTGAGGCGTTAATTTTTGAAAGATGCATAGCAATCCTTTAAGTCGTTGAATGCCTCCCTGCGCGGCAGGACGCAGGGGATCTTAAGCCGCCGAAGCAAGGGTTTAACAGGACTGAGGGCCGCTAAACCGACAGATAACGTTGTTTGATATCGGCGTTGTCGTTGAGCTCGTGAATGGTGCCGCAAAAGACATCCGTGCCTTTGTCGATGACGACTGCGCGATCGGCCAGCCCTAGGCAAAAGTGCAGATTTTGTTCGGCCAGCACGATGGTTTTACCCAGCTTATGCAAGGTCTCGATCAAGTCCCCAATTTTTTGAACCATGATGGGCGCTAGCCCTTCGCTTGGCTCATCCAGCAGAAGCAAATCAGGATTACCCATCAGTGCGCGACCGACCGTCAGCATTTGCTGTTCGCCACCGGATAGCTGGCCTCCTAAGCGATCTTTTAAGGGGCCGAGCAGCGGTAACGTATCGTAAACACGCTCGAGGTTCCAGTCGTCCTCGCCATTGGCACCACGTTTAATAGCGATGATTAAATTATCTTCGACACTCAGATCCGGAAAAATCTGACGGTCTTCTGGAACATAGCCTATGCCAGCGCGTGCAATGAGGTGCGCCGACCGCCCTGTGATGAGCTTGCCATGTAGCTCAACACTGCCCATTTTGGTCGGGTTCACGCCTGCGATAGTCTTCATGGTCGTGCTTTTGCCCGCACCATTGCGTCCTAGCAAGGCGAGTGTCTCTCCTCGCCTGACATCAAAGGATAACTTGAACAGCGCTTGGCTTGAACCATAAAAAACGTCAATATCTTGTACCTTCAGCACGTGGTCGCTCATGCGTGCTCCTCACGGGGTTTACCCAAGTAAGCCTCAATCACAGCAGGATTGGTGCGGATCTGTTCTGCGTTGCCTTCGGCTAAGACTTTGCCGTAGGACAACACGTGGATGTGTTGAGACACTCTGAAAACAATCTCCATGTCGTGCTCAATCAGCACCACGGTCAAACCGCCTTTTTTCCAAAGGGCATAGACTGTTTCGATCATTTGCTCACGCTCTTCTGGGCCCATGCCAGCGACTGGTTCATCCAGCAGTAGAACCTTCGGCTTCAAGACTAGAGCGAGCGCCATGTCAAGCAGCTTCTGGTCGCCATGCGACAGGTTGCCACTGATCAGATGTGACTTGGTGTGCAAGCCTAACTGTTCCATCACCTCAAAGGCTCGATCGCGTGTTTGAGCCAACGGAAACCGCCCGTGCATTTGTGCCGAGCGACCGAGCGGTGACATGAGCGCGCCACGCAAAGATTCTTCAACGGTGAGTGTCTTAAACAGCTTGGCGACCTGAAACGCACGACCAATGCCTTTATGAACGATAGCGCTACTGGGCAGGCCTACGATATCTTCACCATCCAATAAGATGCGACCCGAGTCAGGTTTCAACGCACCCGAGATCAGGTTAAAAAACGTCGTTTTACCCGCGCCATTGGGGCCGATCACAGCACTAAGCGATTCAGTCTTGAAATGTATTGACACATCCGACGTTGCAACCACGCCACCAAAAGCTTTGCAAAGATTTTCGATCTTAAGCATTAGCGGCCTCCAGTGATGGTTTGAGCGGGAGGCACACCGCCGTAGGTTTGCCAGGTCGATCCGGCCAACCAACCAGCGTCAACTGGCAAATTGATACCAGTGATTGCTCGCGCGGCGGGCGACAGTAAAAAGCCAACCGAGTCGGCGATCTCGTCTGGCGTCACCATGCGGCCCATGGCCGCTTGAGAGGTTAGGTCGTCGGGATTGCGATCACCACGATCAATCGCCGCTTGTAAGGCTTCGGTTAAGACGTAGCCCGGTGAAATTGCGTTGACGCGCACGCCCGCACGACCCCACTCAGCTGCCAGACAGGCCGTCATCGAGGCAACGGCCGCCTTGGCCGGTGCATAGGCGTGTAATGGCACTGAGCGCAGAGAGGTAATCGAAGCAATGTTCACGATTGCACCGCCACCTAACTCGGCCATCCGTGACCCAAACACAGCACAGGCTAAGTAGGTACCACGTTGATCGACTGCGACGACGCGATCCCACTCGGTCATGGTGAGCTTGTTGGGTGGCAGACGATGCTGCAAAATCCCTGCACTGTTGACGAGCGCCGAGATTTGACCGTGCTTGGCTTCAATCATTGCGGCAACGTCGCGCACGGCTGGCTCGCTGGTGACGTCGCAGGCGTAAGCATGCACCCCGAGCTCTTTCATTTTTGCGTCGGACCAGGTGCCGGGCAAATCTAGGGCAATCACTAAATCGCCACGTTTCGCTAGGTGCCGCACGCAGGCAGCACCGATACCACTTGAGCCGCCTGTGACGACGCTCAGATATTGTTGAGTCATGATTGCACGCGCTTTTTAGTGAAAGTGTTAAACAATTGCCCCACAAAGTCTGTGATGCCGCGTTTAAAGCCGAGGGCAAAAATCAACACGATGACGCCTAACGCCAAACCGTGGTACTCGGTCGTGCGCGTGATGATGTCGTTGAAGACGTTCAACAAGCCTGCGCCAATGATTGGGCCCAAAAAGACGTTGATACCACCCATCATGATCATAAAAACGGCTTCGCCCGACATGGTCCAGTAACTGAATTCTGGGTACGCACCTGATACAAACAACGCCATCAATGAGCCACCGATGCTGGCAAAGGCGCCCGCAAGGATAAAGGCGTAAAGGCGAATGCGCCACACATCAATCCCTAAGAAGCGCGCCCGATCTGCGTTGTCACGCACCATACGCAGGGTGTAGCCAAAGGGCGACTGCAAGATATAGCGCATGACTAACAGGCTGACCACGCCAATGATGACGCAGAACCAGTACAAGGTATTGGGATCGGCGACATTGATGCCGCCCCAGAAGGGCCTGCGGGGGATGCCGCCCATCAAACCTTGATCGCCTCCGGTTAACGAAGTCCAGGTAATGATCACGCTATGAATCAGCATCTGAAAGGCAAGCGTCAAGAAGGAAAAATAAATTTCTTTCAGTTTGACGCAAATCATTCCAACGACGAGTGCAAGCAGCGAACAAAAAGCGATCGCACCCAATAGTGCCACTGGTATCGAGACATCGGTGCGTTGCATTAAGAGCCCGAATGCGTACGCGCCACCACCAAAAAACATGGCATGACCAAACGACACCATGCCACCGTAGCCGACCAAAATATTGAGAGAGGTTGCAAATACACCTAGGGCGGCCAGGCGAATCACAAAGTCAAGTGTGACGCGACCAGGCGAGAGCAGCGGTAATACGGCTAAGAGCGCGAGCGCTGCCAGGCCAATCAGTAATTCTTTTTTGAAGGAGTTGTTCATGTGCGCGACCCCCATAAGAAAGCGCCCTGGGCTAGGCTTTGCGTTTGTTTTGTTTGATTGCAAACACTCATGGTCGTGGCTCCTTACCCAACAGGCCACTTGGCTTGAGGATTAAGATCAGTGCCATCGCTAAGAACATCGTGCCCTCAACGAAGAGCGGAAAACCGATTGAGCCAAAAGAGCGCACCAAACCAATGAGCAAGGCGCCCACTAGCGCGCCACTGACAGAGCCCATCCCGCCGATCACGGTCACGATGAAGGATTCGATCAAAATCGAGAATCCCATGCCCGGTGACATCGAGCGTACCGGAGCCGCGAGCGCACCCGCTAAGCCCGCAAGCGCACCTCCAAAGGCAAATACTCCGGCGTAGATCCATGTCGTGTTCAAGCCCAGCACCGAAGTCATCGTAGGGTTATGAGCCGCTGCGCGAACCACTTTGCCAATGCGGGTACGTGTCAGCACGTACCACATGACTAAGGCGATCACTGCGGCCGCAGCAATCATGAACACATAAAAAATGGGTACGATGCCATCAAAGATAAACAACGGCGGCGCTTGAAACGCAGCGGGCATCCCCATCGACTGAAACTCTGCTCCCCAAATAATCTTGACCGCGTCGTCCATGATAAGAATCAGGGCATAGCACACGAGCAACTGCAGCAAGACCTCGGCTTGATAGACGCGCCGCATAAAAAAGCGTTCAAAAATCAGGCTAAATAAGCCCACGCCTGCACCAGCAATCACCGCTGACAGCAAGTAGCTGTCGGTGATTCGATAGGCTGATAGTGCGATATAAGCGCCAAGCATATACAGCGAGCCGTGCGCAAAATTAATCACGCCCAGTACGCCAAAGATTAGGGTCAGACCGGCTGCAACTAAAAAGAGCAACGAGCCAACAATCAAACCAGTACTAGTTTGAGTGACGATGCATGACATTGAGGTCACGCATTCATATAAGGCAATGGGATCCACGAAGGTCTCCGAGAGGGTGGTGCGGTTGATACAGCCGCAGTAAAGCCGTTAAAGCTGTTTTGTGCGGTTCACACAAGCTGCGATTAAGACAAACTGCGGTTACGACAAGCGAAGGCCTCTGCTTGAACGTTCAGGCAGAGGCCTTCAGACCTCAGTGCAAGACTCTCTGAGTGTTATGCCCAGCCTTTGCGTTTCTTCCACTCGAGTTCGAGTTCGAGGATTTGCTTCCAGTCGCCAACAGTTTGCTTGGTGACGAAGGGCTCTTTGCTGATCAAGGGGCCATAACCGATGGCGTAGTTGATAATAGTATTGTCTTCAGCGCGCATCGTCACGGTGCCATCGGCGCCAAAAGGCGAATCAATTTTCATACCGCGCATCGCTTCAGCGATCTTTTTACCGTCTGAGCTGTTTGCTTTTTTCATGGCGGCGGTTAAGAAGCCCATCCCGACCGCGTTTTCCCACGACCAGTTCAGAGGTAAATCTTTGAACTTGGCAACATAGGCATCTGCCCAGGCGGCGTTGGCCGGTGTGTTCGGAAAGGTCTTTAGATACCGGTTACCAGAGTGCAGGTTTGGCGGTACATTTTTAAGTGCTTTCAGTACCGCGTATTCAGCAATGTTTGGCGAGAAGAATTGTTTATCTTTAAACAATGCATAAATGC
>CAIZGG010000343.1 GCA_903932425.1 uncultured beta proteobacterium
ATCCCTGGCATCACGATTCGTCCCATACAAGATATAGGTGGGCATGAAGAGTTTTGCGAGGTATTTTTCGATCATGTACGTGTGCCTGCAGAGAATCTAGTCGGTGAGATCAATCAAGGGTGGACAATCGCCAAGGCTTTGCTAGGCTTTGAGCGAATTTTTCTGGGTAGCCCCAAGCAGTCGCGTTATGCCTTGAGCCAGTTGAGCACCTTGGCCGAACGTCTGGACTTATTTGCTCGCCCGGTATTTGCGGCGCGCTACGCCGAACTGATGCTTGATGTGGCCGATCAGGTGGCTGCGTACACCCATTATGCAGAGATGGTGAAGCGGGGCGAAATCTTGCCCCCTAGCGTGTCGTTGCTCAAGATCTGGGGAACCGACACCTATCAGCGAATTTGTACATTGTTGGTCGAATCAACCCAAGAACATGGCGCGACGGGTCAAACGACTGATTTCGGGGCAGAGGGCTTGAACGTACCCGCGATTTTGTTTAACGCGATTCCGGCAACCATTTATGGTGGCAGTACTGAGATTCAAAAAGAAATCATCGCTAAGCATGTATTAAAACTTCCGGACTAACGAATTCATAGGTTATTTAAACATTTTGATAGAGGTGTAAAAGTTGGAAACTATTCAATATGAAATGGTCCAAGGCGTTGGCACATTGACGCTCAATCGACCGACTCGTAAAAATGCAATCGATGCCGTGATGCGCAGAGAACTTAGAGATCTGATTTCGACTTTGCCTCAACAGCGCGATCTACGGGCGCTCATCATCACTGGGGCGGGCGCAACTTTTTGCGCGGGCGGAGACATCGGTGCCATGGGTGCGGCCACCTTGGCCCCTGAGGATGGACGCGACCGGATGCGTCACGATTATCTATCGTGGATTGAAACGTTATTGCGCCTCGAGGTTCCGGTGATCGCTGCGGTTGAGGGTGCGGCGTACGGCGCGGGCTTTAGCTTGGCGCTGACGGCTGATATTGTGCTGGCTGCGCCAGATAGTCGTTTTTGTCTTTCTTTTATGAGATTGGGGTTGGTGCCCGACTGTGCTGTTCTGTATACCTTGCCAAGAATTGTCGGTGTGCAACGCGCTAAAGAGTTGGCATTATCGGCGCGTGAACTGAGCGCTGAGCAGGCGCGCGAGCTAGGAATTGTGCTTGAAGTGACCCCCCAGGGTCGTACCTTAGAGCGCGCCCAACAAATGGCGTCTTGCTTCGCGCAAGCCGCACCGGCTGCGGTTGCGATGACAAAGCGCGCCTTCAATGTGTCGCTGAATAGTTCACTGGACAGCATGATTGATCTTGAGTCCGCTGCGCAGGCGGTAGCACGCACAAGCGCATGGCACACCGATGCGGTCAAACGATTTTTGAATAAACAGCCTTCAGCCTTTCAATGGCCGAAGGATTTAGCCTAACGTGTTGGTCGTGCGTGAATCAAACAGATATGTTTGAAACCTCGCGGCAACTCGCTCGCATCCCCGTCGTCGCTGTTTTGGATCAGGGAGCGGGCGAGCAAGCGTTCTGGCTTAAGCAACTGTTGAAACACCCTTTGCTGCGGGACACCGTTGTTTTGACTACCGTCGCCGATCGCAGCATTGCGTTAGAGCACGATCGGATTGAGCTGTTCGATATGGGGAGTCCGACGGGTCTTGAAGGGTGTTTATGTTGTGGCATGAACAGCGGATTAGGCGATGTGCTGCGCACTTTATTTCTAAATCTGCTCAGCAAACGCGCGCGACCGATCGATCGAGTGATCATTGAGATGCCTAACGCAGCTGGGCTTGAGCGTTTGCCGTTCACCTTAAAACATGCGCCCTTTTTGGGACAACGTTACCTCTATCAAATGGCTATTACCTTGACAGGGGGGCAGGCGTTTGTGCAAGTGGCGGGAGATCGCGCGGAACAACAACGGGCGGTTTTTGATGAAAACCTGATTCTGAGGCTTGTTTGAGTCAAAGGTTTGGGATTTGTTGACTGTCGTGGCGGGTTTAAGCCAAATACTGTGTAGGATTTCGAGGTATTGGCAGATAAGGCTTGAACGCCTTGTCCAAGTTACGGTACACTCCGAGGGTGCCGTTAAAAGAGCCAAGGTTCTCGGGCACAGATTTCAGCTTAGCTCGAATCGCCAACATTTAGACTTAAGCGGCGCGATTCTGGGTATTTAGCCAAACACGCTTGGCGTGGGGCAGTGGTTCTTACCACGACGTTTCATTTTCAAAGATGTATTTATGTGTCGCCTTGCGCATTG
>CAIZGG010000344.1 GCA_903932425.1 uncultured beta proteobacterium
AGATGAGTGCGCCTTGAGGGTACTCTATTTTGTTCGCAATGCTGCCAACCTTTCAATACCTTCCACCTCGCCTTGATCTAGCTCAAGGCGAAGCGTCGCAGTTTAATTAAGCCCATCAATAAACGTTTTAATTTTGCTATGCATATCGTTGGTTGCTGCATCAGAGCGGCATACCGCAAAGTGATTGTGTACATTGAGCGCCTTGCCGCACTCACCATCAACAGAGGGCGTGTGCGCACCGCGGTTTGAGGTATCCCAGCCGTGCGTGGCGTCTGGGTAGTGTGTCCAGGCTGTGGCCTCGCTAAACACGCGCGTGGGGCAACGACCGGGCGGCGTGGCCGTATCTTTACCGGCCGTAAAAACGAGTACGGGCCCCCAATAGGGGCCAAGCGCTGGATCATCGCGCCAGCCTTTACTATTACAAACGGGATAGAGGCTAAACCCTGCGCGATATAAACCGCGGGCTTGTTCGACGATGAAGGGTTCGTTTGTAAAGGTACGCAGAACCGTCCAGCCACCTTGACTGCCGCCCATCAAAAATAATTGTTTCGGGTCGATGCCCTGACTCAACAACCATTTGCCGGCCGCAATAGCGTCTAAGGTTCTGGCATTTGCACCTAGTCGCGTGTAAGTCACCCAGTTTTCGTTTTGGCCTCTGCTCCAGTAGCTATCCAACACTAGCGTGTTGGCACCGAGTTGATCGCGTGCCCAAACCGCGGTCGCAAAGTCGCCTGGAATCAGACCGTGTCCACCATGCACAATGACAAAAGTTGGCCTGTTTGCGACCCCTTGCGGGTGCGGTGTCCAACTCGCTAAGAGATTGCCCTTGTTGTTGTAGGTTGGAATGATCGGGCGCATCGGCGCCAAATTAACTTTGACCGTATTGTTGTAAAGGCTGAAATTCGTAATCGGCCGCTCAGGCGCCACCGTGGCAACGATGGGCGGTTGAAAATAATCAACGTCAGCGGTTGTTAAGGGCACGCTCGCGCAACCCGCTAACAATAAGAAGGCCAACAGCCAGAGGTGACGGATTGGACTTGCCACGCTTCGCTCGCGACGGATCATCGATGTGATCTCAAGTTAGCGGGGAGCCTGTTGACTTGTCGCGATACCTAACTCTAATGCCTGAGAACCATTCAACCAAAACATGCTTGGCGTCATGTTGCCCGTATCAGTTTTATAGACCCAATTAAATGCCTTGGGCGGGAGCATGTCTTTTAAGTAAGGAACAATACCTTTTTGGTACCAATCCTCTGCGGCACGAAAGTCTCCGTTCACATTAGGGTGGTGGTATCCCAAACCAAACTGCTGTTTTGGATTTTTTCCGGTTTCAATATAGTTGGCATGCGAGTAGATGCGCTGCACGCCGCCAGCAAAGACCCGATTACAGGCGCTGGCACACTTGTCTTGCCGTCCGTCGGTCCAGGTTGTCATCTTGTTGGCTCGAAGATAGCGTCCGATTTCAACCGCGTCAGCACCGTTTCCGCCGCCAGAACTTAATCGGATCAGCGACACGCCTTTTCCTGGCCCAGACATGTATTGAATAAATTTTTTACCGTCGCCAGGGCAGAGATGACCTTGAAGATAGATGTAGTTGTCTACTTTTGAAAGTTGAATCGGCTGATCGCAAGGGTTGGCGTGAGCGGTCTGAAAGCAGATCACAAACAGCGCAAGGATAAAAAATGACCTCATATGACCTCTGTCAGCAGAACTATATTTTTTGAAAGGCGTTAACCGCTTGAATCAATCACGGCCACGGTAGCAAAAAATAATTTCTGGGTCAATCCTTGGCGGTGTAACAGAGTTGTTGTTCGTTGCGGCCAACGGTCGTTTCAAGATCTAAACATAAAGTACACGGCACCCAATAAACACAAGCCCGCCCAAATGTAGTCGGTTTTGAACGGTTCGCCCATATAGAAAACAGCAAAGGGCACAAAGACCCCAAGCGAAATGACTTCTTGAGCAATCTTGAGCTGACCGAGCGAAAAGTGTTGATAGCCAATCCGATTGGCGGGTACTTGAAGCGCGTATTCAAGCAAAGCAATCGACCAACTGACCAAAACCGCGATCCACAAGGGTTTGGATGACAAGTTCTTGAGATGGGCATACCACGCAAACGTCATAAAGACATTCGCAAGGGCTAAAAGCCCCACAAATGAAAAGGGCCCCAGAAGGTTCGATAAATGTGTCATCCGCTGATAGTACTTGACAAAAATAACGGATGAACTACCTGACGACGACTGCGGGTGTCGCCGGAATTGCACCTGGTATTTTCGCGATTGTGACGAGTGTTGACATGAATTCGATCACTTGTTTCGTATACGAATCGTCATCATCCGCGATAGAGTAGCTAACACCTCGGTAGGTCACTGTGGCAACAGGCCTCGGCAAGTTTGTATCCCTATACACTTTAAAAAGCGCATGGGATTTTTTATAACGCTCGTTGTAACCATCTAGCACGGACTTGGTTGGATGGATCAACACCATCTTCGAACCATCGCCCTCAAACTGAGTGTTAAGAACTGAGCCCAAAAAATCAAATACGTTACCTGGTGAACGTATGCCGATCACGAGCTCCATATTTTTTTCGCCTTCGTATGAGGCAGCAAACGCTTTAATAATTTGCGTGTAATTTTGATCAGACTTTCTGTGTCGAGGCGAATCTAAACAGTAAGAGGATTTGCTCAGCAAATTCCCCATTAACTCTTCCGCTCTGAATTTATTGACGCAAACACGAGGCTTCAGTTCAATGCGCATGAGCTGATAAGCCTCATTACCGTTAACAAGCGTCTTGTCTAAAGAGAGTAAGCCTTTGGCAATATGATCCAGAGTTGTAGGCCCCAATCCTTCTAGCGATTTCGTCAGTACGGCTTTTTCAAGAGGTGGGCCGATCGGAGTTTTAATCGGTGCATTTTCAACGGTTAAGCCTGCCTCGATCAATAAATACAGAAGCTGTTGAAACTGTTCATAATTCGGGTCGATAGGATCGTTGTTAAATCGTTGGACCAGTACGTTGTTGCTGCGCAACTCAATCCCTTCAAGTAAGAGCGTGTAGGTGACCGCCCTTGGTAAAAGCCTCTCTGTTCCTTTTAGCCCCAGCACGCCTAGCGGGATCTCTTTCAGAAAAGACTGCAAAAACTGAGCGTTATCCAAGGAGGCTTGGGTAAACGTAAATCCATTATTAACCGATACACCGAGTGATCCACCGGTCGTAGAGCTTACCGCTGCTGCACCCACAGACGTTTGAGCGGTGGTTAAGCCAGCGTCTGTCGTAACATTTCCTGTGCCAATGACAGACGGTATATCAAGAAAACTCATTGGCATATTTTTTGATGCACGCACAACATTCAAAAGAATATTGTCATTACTGTATCCCTCAACGGCATCCCGATACGCCGAAGACATATTATTAAAACTTGTAGAATTAATGGTGGTGCAGCCGGCCATTAAGCCTAACATTCCGATCAGAATGATCCGATGCAATGCCATCATTTTAGTTACCTTGCTTCAATAAAAGATTGAGCATCAGTCTGGGTAAAGTTCATTCCAGAAGGCACATTGATGTCCCGTTTTAGAAGCGACCTCGTTCGCGCCATACGCCTGGTACGTATGAATGTTGTTGGGCGTAAAGATCATCACTTTTGCTGAAGCTGGGTTGCTCTGCGTTCCGTCATATCTTGGCCAGTCGGGTTGCCCCGTGGCTTGAGGTGGGTTGCCCCGCATAAAAGATGCCAGATAAGCAATGATTTGATCGCCAAGCTGCTCTGAAGCCTTGGGCAAATCGGGCGCGTCTGTCGCAGCGGTGTTCGACAAATGCGGAAATAAGTAGTTGAGAATTGAAGAGTGAACCGCGCCAAGCGCAAAGCCAGGAGACTTTCCCTTGGCAATGCCAACGCCTAACACCAGTGCATTGGGATCAGCGAATTCAAATTGATAGATGGGCGGCATTTTCGCAACCCCGTTTAAGCGATTGGTCGTGCGTAAATAGAAGCAGTTATTAATTCCAATGTGGGGATTAAAGTCAGACAGCATCGAACCGAGGGTCGCGCCATTAAGGTCTTTAGGTTTCTGGGCACTTTCAAAATAGCGCTCAATCATTTTTTTATAGTTATCACGCTCATTTTTGCCATAAAAGGCGGGTAGATAGTAGTTCGCCAAGCTCTCAAGGTTTACTGGAAATTGGGTGTGCGTGCCGTTGTCGCCCAAAGAGTCGTAGGCAACGTACAGGCGCAACTCATTTTGCGCGCCGCCCATCATCAAGGGTACGGTCA
>CAIZGG010000345.1 GCA_903932425.1 uncultured beta proteobacterium
GCCATGGCTGCTTCGAGTTTTGCTACGCGCGATTGCATTGTGAGCCCTCTTTGTTGAACAAAGAGAATTCTACGGACGTCTTTAAGATGGTTATCACGACTTGAGCAACAATTTTTTGCCATTTACAAATTGTTACTAATTTTCAGCCGCATACTCCCCTCTTAGCACCAAAGGCACCACAGGTGCAACGGCATTGATGTCCGCAGCTTTGCTAAAGCCCAGTCACCGCGCCTTCAAATACTCAGCTTCAATCGCCTCAAAAACTTCCACAGGCACGGTAGCAGCAAATTTTTTACGCCGATTAATTGACAGTTTTCCGTTTTGCTCCATGCATGACAAGACCAATACATTGAGATCTTTGCCTCGCACGTCATAGCGACTATCTATCGCGCGATAGATCAAGTCGTATCGCGCCAAGAACTCGGCCTCTTCTTTCAAATCTTTTTCAAGCGCTTGTTCAGCCATCTCTAACCCAAACTCAACGCAAGCCGTTGCATTCCAATAGCGGTACAAAGACTCGTCAGAATTGAAGGTCATCTGGTAGTCGTCACCGTCAATCCAACGCACGTCCCACCGCTTACGCGCAGGGGCTGAGAAACTCTTTAACGCAGCCAGGTAGTTCTCTTCATTGCGCTTCATGGCGCTTGACACCGGCAACAGCAGGCCATTCTTTAACAGCCCAGACTGACAGAGCGCGTGGTGAAATAAAAACCGCGACAAACGACCATTACCATCCATAAAGGGATGAATGAATACAAACCCAAACGACACAATTGACGCAGCGATTAGGGGGTCCACTTGTTTAGGCGCACTGTTGGCAAACTCAAGCAAACCACTCATCAAACTGCCAACCAACGTTGGTGGCGGTGGCACATAAGTCACCCCCGCGGCACCACGCAGCGCGCTGCTGAGCCAATTTTGTTGATGCCGGTAGTGCGTGGCCCGATCAAAGGGGTTTGTAATTGCGGTGTTTTGCAAACTCACCAAATACTCTTCATCTAAGTGCGAGGCAAGAGACGCCTGTTTAAGCAGCTCGACAAACGCTTCGGCCTTGCCCGAGCTTGGTGTCTCGCGCTCGATCTCAAACGAACTTTTAGTTTCGTTTAAGTATGCCCAAGACATGGCCCGCTCTGAGGCGCTCACGCCTAGTTGTGACAAAAATTCATTGGCTCTTTGTAAAATATTAGCGTCGAGTAAACGACTTAAGCGAGTGGTTCTTTCAACCGTTACGCAATAATCCAATGAACCCAAACCGTTAAAGTTAACGCGCCACTTTGCGTTACGTTGGTTAGGCCCAGTGACGTATTTTTTTGGATCAAATAAGTTAACCAAAGCCCCTGTGACTGTTTGCGCACCTTCGAGCTCTTGCTGATTAAAGGCCTCCCACAAAAAGCAGACGGTGCGAATATAAACACCTGTTGGCGCTTCTTTCAGTGCTGCCACCAGCTCTTGCGCTGGGATTTTTTTTAACGCCTGCGAGAGCAACTGCAGATCAGTGCCTTCGTGTTTTAAGGCAAACAAGAGATGACTTAACGGGTCATCAGCTTTAGGGGCGACGTTTGAAGGGATCAGCAGAGCGTCGTCAGCCGACGTCACCTTACTAACCGCGGCAAGACGAGCCGGCACAGTGGGCCCAAGGGCGCTTAGGCCCAACTGACTTTTTACTTCTGAGTAACCGATTTCAATGTTTTTTTTGCTATTCATCTAACTTTTTTGGACAAATAACCATTTTTTCTTACAAAAAACTATTTTATGACATTTTTTCGTACATTTTTGATATTTTTGGTATAAAAAAAATAGCGCAGTATCAAAAAGCTACTTTCCGCTTTTTGATCTACGTAGTGTGATTACGGCTAACCCATGCACCGCTTCAAAAACTCACCAAACAACACCTCAAGTTGAGGCAGCACGCTATTTAGTCGATGATCTGAATCCAAGATATGCAAGGCCGCCTTATGCCTTTGTGCGAACTTAATCGAATGCCCGACCGGCACGACGTCGTCACCCCAGCCGTGAACGATTTCAATCGTCTCAGCAATTGGCTTAGGCTCATACACCGCATAGGCAGACGCCACCTGCACATCAGTCAAATAAAACGCAGGCGCCAGTAAAAACAAACCTTTTACAAGATGACCTTTTGCACTGAAGGCCTCAGAGGCAACAGTCGAGACATAGCCGCCCATGCTCGAGCCGACCAAGATCAACTGATCGTGCGCAGGTAGGTCGTACGACAAAAGCTTTTGCACACGTTGCTCTGGGTCGTCCATACCGCTGTAGTCGACACTTAATGCTTGCGCCCCAGCGTTGCTGCCTACTTTAGCCAAGCGCTGAATCTTTAAGCCATTTGGACCCGACTCTTTGCCGTGTGAAAAAACGATTAGAGTTTTGTTGGTCATATAGATATCCTTTAAAAGTATCGCTCTGCTAAGTGTCTTGCCTGTTTGTTCGAAACCTAAGGGCGTGGTGACTTACCGGCTTAACCGAACTCTGAGATCAGGCCGGCTAGCCCGAAAGCAAAAAAACCGTCAGTAAACGTCAACGATCAACCCTCAAAAAATACCAAATCTGACGCCCTAGCGATGGTCAGTATGCCCGTGCGATTCGCATAACCGCAGCCCGTATCAATAAAGATCTGAGAGCCGATCTGCTGGTGACCTTTGACAGGGGTGTGACCGCAAAAGGAAGTTGATAAGCCGAGTTGCAAATCTTTTTTCCTAGGATTTTGAATTAACCCACGGCCCCACAATAGTCTTTCACGAACCTGGCCTGTATAGCTGGGCAGATCAAGCGCGAGATCATCACCAAAAAACTCAGCATGAAAAACATTGAACCGGCTAACGCCCTCACCTACCGTGATGACCAAGGGTAACTTCGCAAGAACTGCTGCGTAATGAGCAAGGGCAGTAGGATCAAGTTCTGCCCCCCATTCTCCGCCATTTTGCTCCCAATGTCCCATGTGTTCTAAGGGGTCTTTTGCGGCATTAATCAGCATTTCTTCATGGTTGCCCAATACCGAGAAAAACCAAGGTTCGTTAAGTAGCTCAAGGCACTTTACCGAGGCAGGCCCGCGGTCAATCAGATCGCCGACTGAAAACAAGCGATCAACCATTACGTCAAACTTAATCAATGACAGCAAATCAGTGAGACGCTCGTAATCACCATGCACGTCACCCACGACGTAATCATGACCTTGGGTGTTGCTTGCAAAGTGTTGTCGCATTACTTTGATCCCTCAAATTTCAAAAGTAAAGTGTGCCTGTTACTGCCGACAAAATTTATCCGCTAACTATGCCAGACTACTGCATCGTCCACTTTTGAACCCAACATGAATACAAAAGCGAATCAACCCGCGGTACCCGCAGCACTGCTCCAAGCCCTCAAGCAATCGCGCCGCTTGGTGATCTTTACGGGCGCGGGCATGTCAGCAGAGTCTGGCATCCCAACCTTTCGCGATCCAGTGTATGGGCTCTGGGAGCAATTTAATCCGCACGACCTTGCCTCTGAAGAGGGGTGGGAAGAAGACCGCGAGCGGGTGTGGGCCTGGTACGAGTGGCGTCGTAGCGTGGCACTGAACGTGCAGCCTCACGCAGGCCACTTTGCCTTAGCTCAGTTGCCGCA
>CAIZGG010000346.1 GCA_903932425.1 uncultured beta proteobacterium
GATGCACACGGTTTTGCCTGAGCAATGCACAGGCTGCGACTTATGCGTCGCCCCCTGCCCAGTGGAGTGCATCTCAATGGTTCCGGTCAAGCCGGCTCGCACCTGGACACCGCAAGACGCGACACGCGCACGCACACAATTTGAAGCGCGGCAGCGACGCTTGGCACAACGGCCTGAGTCGCTGCGACAGTCGCCAGAGAGCGGCGCGTCCGCTGCGAGTGCCTCGCCAACGATCGCAACGCAAGAGGTTGTTACAGCCGATCACACAGACAAGCAGGCGGCCATCGCACAGGCACTGGCGCGTGCACGCACGCGACGGGCCGCACAGCAAGGCCGCTAGCCGTATGACCCTCGTGATCCCCTCGTTATCCTTTAGCGCCCTGAGTACCCTTCACCCCGCCAGCAACTTAATGACCGACAGGCGCAGTCTATGAATCCAGAAAAACGACGCGAGATTTTCAGTCGTATGCGGGCAGCAAATCCGCAACCCACCACAGAACTTGAATATAAAAGTGATTTTCAATTATTGATTGCCGTTCTGCTGTCGGCTCAAACAACCGATAAAGCAGTAAACCTAGCAACGCAAAAGTTTTTTGCAAAACACGGCACACCAAAGGGTTTGCTTGCACTGGGCGAGGTAAAACTTGCTGACTACATCAAGACGATCGGACTGTATAAAACCAAGGCAAAGAACGTACTCGCCACCTGCCAGATTTTGCTAGACCAGCACAACGGCAAGGTTCCGCAAACCCGCGAAGCGCTTGAGGCCTTGCCCGGAGTGGGTCGCAAAACAGCGAACGTGGTGTTGAACACCGCCTTCGGGCAACCCACCATTGCGGTCGACACCCATATTTTTAGGGTATCGAACCGAACCAAAATCGCACCCGGCAAAGATGTCGTGGCCGTTGAAAAAGGCCTTGAAAAATTCGTTCCAGACGAGTTTAAGCTCAACGTGCATCACTGGCTGATTTTGCACGGGCGCTATATCTGCGTCGCACGCACACCTAAATGCCCGCAGTGCGGGATTGCAGATTTATGCGAATATCGACCAAAAACCAAGGCCTGACGCCCCGGACCCCTCAGCCAACTCAGGTCACGCAGCCCTAGATGCTTGCGCGACTCATCACCACGGGCTGTGACTAAGGGTTGTCACTAAGACTAACCCCACCTATGACAAACCCGCATTCAGCTTTTGCTGCACTTGCGTCATAATGCGCGCTCGCATCCAAAAATACTCTACTCGCAAAGATACGCATGAAAGACATCATCCTTGAGACGACCAATCTCACCAAGGAGTTCAAAGGCTTTGTGGCGGTCAACGACGTCTCGCTCAGTGTGCAGCGAGGCCAGATTCACGCCTTGATCGGCCCCAACGGTGCCGGCAAGACCACCTGTTTTAATTTATTAACCAAATTTTTGCCTCCAACGCGCGGCAAAATCCTTTTTAACGGCGTCGACATTACGGGCGATCGCCCGGCTCAGATTGCACGCCGCGGCATCAGTCGCTCGTTTCAAATTTCGGCCGTTTTCCCGCATCTAACCGTACTTGAAAATGTTCGGATCGGCTTACAGCGTCAAACCGGTATGTCGTTGCATTTTTGGAAAAGCGACAGCCGCTTAAACCAATTAAACGACCGGGCTCAAGCCTTGCTTGAAGAAGTCGATCTAGGCAGTTTTACAAACGAAATTACCGGTAGCCTGCCTTACGGGCGCAAGCGTGCGCTCGAAATCGCCACGACCTTGGCGATGGAACCCGAACTCATGTTGCTAGATGAACCCACGCAGGGCATGGGCCACGAAGACGTCGATCGCGTCACCCAGTTAATTAAACGCGTCAGCGTCGGACGTACCATCCTGATGGTTGAGCACAACATGAATGTTGTATCTTCTATTGCAGACACCATCACAGTGCTGGCGCGCGGTGCAGTATTGGCCGAAGGCAATTATGCCCACGTATCAAAAGACCCCTTGGTCATGGAAGCCTATATGGGCACTACCGAAGGTGAACTCGCCGGAGCACACGCATGAGCGCCCCCGCACTTGAAATAAAAGGTCTAAACGCTTGGTACGGCGAGTCGCACATTTTGCATGGTGTTGACCTCACCGTGCACAAGGGCGAAGTCGTCACCTTGCTCGGGCGCAACGGCGCGGGGCGTACAACAACACTGCGCGCGATCCTGGGTCTGACAGGTACGCGAACCGGCTCTGTTCGTATCGGCGGCACCGAGGCCATCGAGATGCCTACTTTTAAAGTCGCTCAACTGGGCGTGGGCTATTGTCCCGAAGAGCGCGGCATCTTCTCGAGCCTGTCTTGTGAAGAAAATCTGCTGCTGC
>CAIZGG010000347.1 GCA_903932425.1 uncultured beta proteobacterium
GTTTTGAAGCCAGAGGCGTTGATCTTGACGATGGGATGCTGGCTGAGTGTCGTGCGCTTGGCTTGAACGTTGAGACGCAAGACGCCCTAACTGCGCTTAAACGACTACCAGATGCCAGCCAAGCGATCGTCTCGGGTTTTCAGTTTGCTGAGCATATCCCTTTCGAGGTGTTGCAGTTGATCGTTCAAGAGGCGCTTCGAGTATTAAAGCCAGCAGGGCTATTGATTCTAGAAACCCCGAATCCCGAAAACATTGTGGTTGGTTCGACTAATTTTTATCTGGATCCCAGCCATCAGCGCCCTTTACCGCCGTTATTGATGGAGTTTTTACCGGAATACTATGGCTTTCACCGCGTTAAAGTCGTTCGCTTGCAAGAGCCGATAAATTTGGCTGATACGCGAAGACTCACGGTGCACGACGTGTTGGCAAGCGTCAGCCCTGACTATGCGATTGTTGCACAAAAAATGGCCGAGCCAGCCCTATTGCAAGAAGTTGGGCAGGCCTTTGATCTGCCATACGGGGTCACACTTGGTATGGTCACCAGTCGTTACGAAGATCAGGGCGACGTTCGTTTGACTGATGTCAATACGTCTTTACGTGCGTCTATTCAAGTGCTTACTCAGCATGTGCTGACTTTAGAAAATCAACAGCGTATTTTTGAAGCAAAAGTCGAGGGAAGACGAGCTCGATCTCGCCTTAAGCGCGTGGTGAGAAAAGCAGCGCGCATCGTTGATAGTCGGGCGCAACGTTTCGTCGACAAGCATCCGGTTTTGCATCGACGCCTAATAAAAATACTAAAGGTGATCGGGGTATATAAAGTATTAAATCGACTGTTGCGGCAGGTAGCTTCGATCTCTAATAATCCGAGGCCGAGCACGCTTGCTGAGGCTGAAGCTCTTCGATGCAAAGAGGTCCTCGCACAACAACCAGCTGTTGTTCTCGAAACCTTTCAAGAACTTGAAGGTGTGCTTAAAAAGGCGGAGAAGCAGTAATGCGCATTGTCATCGACATGCAAGGTGCGCAAACCGAAAGTCGTTTTCGGGGCATCGGACGCTATAGCCTGTCGCTTGCCTTGGCGATCGCCAGACAGCGTGGCGAACACGAAGTCGTACTGGTGCTCAACGGGATGTTTCCCCACACGATCGAACCACTTCGTAGCGCGTTTGAAGGCGTGTTACCGCAAGAAAATATTTTGATTTGGGATGGCGTCGCCCCTGTGCGCGAAGCGGATGCTGGCAACGATAAACGGCGCGAAGCCTCTGAAGTTTTGCGCGAGGCCTTTATCTCGGCGCAACGCCCCGATTTGCTTTTGATCACTAGCCTGTTCGAGGGGTTTGGGGACGATGCGATCACCAGTATTGGGCGTTTTGACACAAGCATACCTACGGCAGTGATCTTGTACGACTTGATTCCATTGATTAGCCCTGACGAACATTTTGCCGCACATCGCCCTCAACGTGACTATTACTACCGCAAGATCGCCTCACTCAAACAAAGTCAATTATTGCTCGCAATCTCAGAGCGCGCGCGCCTAGAAGCGATTACTGCGCTTAAAGTCGAGCCGCAAGATGTCATCAATGTATCGGGGGCGTTTGATGAAAGCTTTAAAGTGATCGATATTTCAGCCGAGAAAAAAGCAGCGCTGTTGATGCGATTAAATATTCACAAGCCTTTTGTGTTTTATACAGGGGGTGCGGATGCGCGTAAAAATCTACATCGCCTAATCGAGGCTTATGCAAGTTTGCCGCCCGTCGTGCGAGCTGAAAATCAGCTCGTCTTGGCAGGCAAAATGCCGATTGGCCATGTTGAAGACTTTAAAATGACGGCTACGCGTTGTGGCTTAGCAGAGGACGAGCTGTTGCTAACAGGTTACGTGCAAGACGACGACTTGCTCGCGCTCTATAACTTGTGCCGTTTATTTGTTTTTCCGTCTTTGCATGAAGGCTTTGGTATTCCGCCTCTTGAGGCAATGTCATGCGGCGCAGCCGTGATCGGTGCCCACGCTACAAGTTTGCCTGAAGTGATTGGTTTACCCGAAGCCTTATTTGATCCGACCTCAGTGCAAGCGATTGCAGGCAAGCTCGAGCAAGCGTTAACAGACGAGGCGTTTCGCCAGAAGTTGATCGCGCATGGTTTGCAGCACGCCAAAACGTTTACGTGGGCCGCTAGCGCTCAGCGTGCATTAACGGCGTTTGAGCGTTTCAAGCCTCGCGCGCCTGCTCAACGTAGGTCACATCTGACTATTGAAAAAACGTCAATCTTTCAAGAGGCACCACAGAAAATCTTGTTGCTGAAGCTAGATCACTTAGGTGATTTTGTCCTGGCGATTCCGGCCATCACGCGTTTAAGGGCGCGCTATCCGAGTGCCACGATTGATCTGGTGGTGGGAAGTTGGTCTGTATCGTTAGCTCAGGGTTTAAAGCTTGTGAACAACATCTACAGCTTTGA
>CAIZGG010000348.1 GCA_903932425.1 uncultured beta proteobacterium
GAATTACACAGTATTCAAGAGATGCTGAATCAAGCCTGTATTTCTGCAACGCACCCAGGCCAACTCGATCTAAGATAGGCCGTGGCTCTGCTATACTTACTTTCTTACGGGGCGTAGCGCAGCCTGGTAGCGCACTTGCATGGGGTGCAAGGGGTCGAAGGTTCAAATCCTTCCGTTCCGACCAGTTATATCAAAGGGTTAGCTTTCACAAGAGGCTAACCCTTTTTGTATTTTTGTTCTTAAGGTAGCGCGCAGCAAAGAACTCGCAGTCTCTCTACTCAGGTACGTAGCCAGATTTTTTCACGACTTCAGCCCATTTTTTAATCTCTGTGTCCTGGTACTTTGCCAAAGCTTCAGCCGGTCCGCCTTGGGGGTCAAGACCTGACTGCTTAAAGGTTGCTAACAGAGCCGGATCTTTGAGCGCGGTATTTGTAGCAACGTTCAATTTATTGATGATGTCTTTGGGTGTATTTGCAGGTGCATAAAGTGCAATCCACGAAGACGAGTCAAAGCCCGGCAAAGCCAGTTCTGCCACGGTCGCAATGTCTGGTACAAGCGCTGAACGTTTTGCGCTTGTTACGGCAAGTGCTCTGACCTTTCCGGCTTGAACGAGTGGCGCCGCTGACGGGACATTGTCAAACATCACTTGTACATGCCCACCGACCAAATCTGTCTCTGCAGGCGAACTACCCTTATATGGGACATGGTTCATCTTCAAACCAGTCAAAAGCGAAAACTGCTCACTGGTGAGGTGTATTGACCCGCCTGTTCCGGTGGTTGCGTAGTTAACGCGGCCGGGATTAGCCTTTGCATAAGTGATGAATTCACTTAAGGTGTTGGCGGGTACTGACGGGTGAACAATGATGAGTAGCGGAGCAGACGCCAGCAGTGCGATGGGTGCAAAATCACTTTCAGGCTTGTAACGTATATTTGCAATCGTGCTGGGGTTCGTGCCGTTAGTGGCGCTTGTGCCTAAAAACAAGGTGTAGCCATCTGGTTTTGCCTTTGCTGCAGACTCTGCACCAATCGTGCCACCTGCACCAGCTCTGTTTTCGATCACGACTGGCTGACCTAGTAGCGCGGATAACCTTGCGCCAACACTGCGACCGACGATATCAGTGATCCCACCCGCAGGGTAGGGCACAATTAAGGTCACAGACCGAGACGGGTAGTCTTGAGCACTTGAAATTTGCAAAGACGAAATCGCGAAAATTGCAAATAAAAAACTTAGGTTCAAAAGTCTTTTCATGGCTGTTGTCTCTGTGAGAGCTACGATTAAGTGATGATGCTTCAGGGCCGTTGTCGCATACATTATTCCTCGTTATCGGCCGCGACTACCGCCTACGATACAGGCTACTGACCCTTTGAAATCTTGTGTCGTGTTGGTTCTGTGGTTAAGTGGTGTGTTGTTCAATGCCGTCATATTAAGTGCTGTGTGGCAAAGTCTTGCGTTGTGACTCAAAGGCGGTCAACGGAGGAAACGCCTCTGGATCTGTTTGTACGTCAATCAGAAAGGGGCTCAGGGCGTGCTCTGGACGCGAAGACTCTTCGATAGCGGCCTTAAGCTCGGCGAGCGTTGTGACCTTGACGCCTGCACAACCGCAGGCCCGAGCGATTGCAACATGGTCGAGCGGCCCAAAGTGACAAACACTGGTGTGGGTGCCGAAGCGACTTTGCTCTGCGTTGATTTGAAACCCAAGTACACCGTTATTTAAGACGACTATCGTGATACCAACGCCATGGCGCTTTGCGGTCTCCATTTCGGCCCAACAATGTGCAAACCCACCATCGCCGGTTAAGCAAATGACTCTCTTGTCGGGCGCAGCAATTTTTGCCCCAATTGCCATCGGAAAACCCCAGCCAAGACCTGCGATACCTCGCGGCGTTAGCACCCGCATCCCTGCAGTTAAAGCTTTGATGTATTGAACCAGCCATATTGAAGAGTAGCTTGCGTCAGCCACCCAGGTGACAGGTTCTTGAATGGTACCAAGTGTACGTACCACCAGCTCAGGGTGCAGGTGCCCCGCGATGGCCTCTGAGTCTTCGCTGATTTCGAGTTCGTGGTCTTTGCGTGCGGCTTGAATCAACTTGCTAAGCGCTCGTGTTCGCTCGGTCAAGTTAAGCGACTGAGCCTCACAATGGTGCTTGACTGAAGCAGTGAGTGCCTTAAGAGTTTCTCTTGCATCGCCCAGTAGTCGCAGCGCGGGATAGTTGCGCCCGAGTTCTTCAGGATCAATATCGATCTGTGCAAACTTAGCAGTCGTTGGAAAAAGCGTCCAACCGGCTGTCCCGTTTTCATTTGTGCGAGTGCCGATAAAAATAATCAGATCTGCGCCGTTTATATAATCTTTGAAAAATTTTGTAGGCGCCCGCGTGCCCATGGTGTTGCCAATCACTCCGATCGAGAGGGGATTAGTCTCATAGATAATTCCTTTTCCCATATTGGTTGTGGCAACTGGGATGCCAGCCGCGACCTGAAGCGCCGCAAGTGCTTGTGCGCCTTCAGAGTGGTGGACACCGCCGCCCGCCACCAGAAGCGGTTGTTGGGCGTGAGCGATCATGAGAGCGAGCTTGTCGATCAGCGAAGTCGGTGCCAGAGATCTGTCAGCAGGGTAGGCGCCGAACGCCTCGCTGTAATTGCCTGGCTGCACAACAAAAGGGATCGAGGGCTCTGTCAAGATGTCGGGCGCGATCAACAAAACGACTGGGCCCGGCCGCCCGCTTGTGGCAATCTGGATCGCACGCTCTACGTACTCGCCGGCCCGAGTCGCTAGGTTGATTCTTTTTACCCACTTCGCGCAACCTGAAAATAGCGCCTCGTGATCGAATTCTTGAAAAGCATTTTTATCTGCTGTGGCTCGAGGCACCTCTTGCACAATGGCCAAAATAGGGACAGACGCTTTGAGCGCCTCAGCGAGCCCAGCCACTAACAGCGCTGCGGCGGGGC
Organism: uncultured beta proteobacterium; assembly: GCA_903932425.1. GTDB lineage: Bacteria > Pseudomonadota > Gammaproteobacteria > Burkholderiales > Burkholderiaceae_B > Zwartia. Next base: position 2,948 of record CAIZGG010000348.1, read on the forward strand.
CATTTTGTGCGGTGATCACAGAAATTTTTCGACTGTGTCTGGCCGCACCATCGGCCATCGCGATCCCGGCATTTTCAGTTCTGTAGCCGATCTGTTGAATACCGGCTTTTTCAGCGGCAAGAAAAAGGGCGGTCGGGCAGCTTTGACCGTAAATCTCAGTCACACCAGCAGCAATCAGTACATCAACCATGGCATGGGCGGCACGATAGCCCTCGAGATTTTGCCTCTCCCAGGTACCTTTGGGTGAAGAATTTGA
>CAIZGG010000349.1 GCA_903932425.1 uncultured beta proteobacterium
GCAGGCGTATTTTTAGGCGCAAACAGACCAATCCAAACAGAAATTTCAGCATTCTTAATACCCAACTCAACAACGGTGGGCACGTCAGGCATCTGTGCCGAACGTTCTTCTGCGGTGACTGCCAACGCTTTAAGCTGCCCCTCTTTTACGTGGGGCAACACCACTGGAATATTGCCAAAAATCATATCAACGCGACCCGCCAACAAGTCCACCATTACCTGCGACGTGCCTTTATAGGGAATATGCTGCAGCTTGATACCGGCCGTTTGTGCAAGCAACACTGCCGACAGATGAGCGCTTGTCCCGCTGCCGCCTGAGCCATAATTGAGAGGTGTCGTCTCACGACTTTTTGCCAAGGCAATTAACTCTGCCAGCGTATTGACTTTTAACGATACCGGCACCACCAACGCATTTGGAAAAGCGGTGATCCGAGTGATAGGCTCAAAATCACGCACAGGGTCATAAGGCAGATCAGGATACAAAGCCTGATTCATTGCATGCGTATTTAAGGTTCCTGCAAGCAAGGTGTAGCCATCCGGCGCCGCCTTAGCAACAAAAGTACTTCCTAACGCGCCTCCGGCACCGCTGCGGTTATCGACAATGATTGATTGCTTAAGCTCTTGCGACAAACCCTCTGCCAATCTGCGCGCGGCAATATCTGCACCCGTACCAACCGGGAAAGGCACCACTATTCGAATAGGCTTTTCTGGATAGGCAGCTTGGACGACTGTCGCACCAAGCAGCAGTAATCCTAGCGTCAACTTCAATGCGTGCATTATTATTTTCATTCTGCCCTCGATTCACCATCGCTACTTGTTAGGCGCAAAACATGACGTGGGAAGTCTTAACCCAAAGACGTCTCGCCCAAAGTCCGGACTAAACCTTGATACAAGGGCTCAATCGAAGTCTGAGCCACCAACTGCTGCGCGGTTTCAAACAATACCTTGCCGGTTTCGCCGTTGACTCGTTCAGCACCTAAGCAATCAAAAAACTTTTCTTTTAGTAATGTATGGCTTAACCAGTTGCCCGGCTTACCGCTCGCCACATCGATACGGATTGATTCTTGAACACCTGACTTCAATTTAAGATCAACGATCGCTGCAAATTCGTGATCATCAGCGACAAGTGGATCGATTTCGACGGTGATTTTTTTCATTAAACGCTCGATCTCGGGGCGTTTGATTTGAGCGGGCTCAAAGGTACCAATCTTGACCGCGCCATCGATCATCGCCGAGGCGATGCAATAACGCATACTGAACTTGCCTTCCAAACCTGTCGTCGGGATGTCGTAAATCAAAGGCTGCATCGCAAAGCGCGAGGCACCCACGCGAATAACCTCGATCTCTTCTACAGAAGTGCCTTTAAGTTTTTCGCGCAACGCACGGGTGGCATCAATCGCTGGATGCGTGGCTGCACAGCAAGGGTAAGCTTTCAGGCCAATACCTGTCTCAGTCAAAATCTCTAACGGCTGCCCCCAGGGTTTTGCATAACTCGCGGGCGCGATACCCCCAAATACCTTCATGAAACCAAACTTACCTTCGATCGCATCAGGCGCACAGGTGAAATCCTGCTCAGCCAGGCGGGTGGCTAAGATGGCTGAACGCGCTGCCAGACCAGCGTGCAGCGGCTTGGTCATGGTGCCAAAATTTTGCCGAACACCGCTCGCAAGCGATGCGCTCACACCCAGAGCTCCTCGCATCTGTTCGTCTGTGAATTTTTCAAGAAAGGCCAGCGCCGCGGTTGCGCCGATCGCACCAAAGGTACCTGTGGTGTGCCATCCACGCTCATAGTGCCCAGTATTTAGACGACGCCCGAGTTGACCAAGTGTTTCGATACCTACAATATGTGCGCGTATCAATTCTTCGCCACTCACGCCCAAGACTGCCCCACGAATTAATAACGCCGGCAATAACAGCGCCGTAGCGTGGCAATAGGCAGGATGACTAATATCATCGAAATCCGCTGCATGGGCTAGCGTACCAAGATAGAGCGCCGCCGAGCCCTGCGCATCCGTTGAGCTGGCTCGCAACACCTCAGAAGCAAATTGTGTCAGCACTTTTGTCAGAGGCTGTGTCGAAAATAACGCTCGACGCAGCTTAGGCTCGAGCGCTTGACCGGCGCCCAGCGCCATACACGCTAAAGTATCGGTGATGGCGTCGGTTGAGCGTCGCACTGCTTCGGCTGAAAGGCTCTGTGCGCGAAATGCTCGACAAAAAGCAATCAGTCCATCTGAAAACTCGCTGTTCAGCCCTTCGTCTGCCGAACCTAATTCTTTGGCCGTCATTGTGTTGTCCCTTAAGCTCTTATTTTTACTCTCGTCTGACGCGAAAGTTAGAAATTTTTTGTAATCCGACTATTATGCGCTAAGAATTTGCTCGCCGTCTTGCAAAAAGGGATCACTCATGACTCTTCGAATCCTCGCGAAAATTACCCTGGTCGGGCTAGCTCTTCTCGCATCCCATAGCAATGCTGCAGCGCAAGAATATCCAAATCGCTCTGTCAAAATTGTGGTTGGTTATCCACCGGGTGGTTCGGTCGATGCAAACGCACGTTTGTTAGGTCAGTTGCTCAGCGAGCACTGGAAACAACCCGTTGTAGTTGAGAATCGTGCCGGCGCTGGTTCGACCATCGCAACAGCGAGTGTGGCTCAAGCCACGCCGGACGGCTATACGATTCTCTTAGCCTCCCCGGCCCACACCATCAATGCCACGCTTTACAAGAAATTGCCTTACGACACAGCGTCCGCCTTTGCCGCCGTGACAAAGCTCTCTGCGGCACCATTAATTTTGTTGGTTCATCCGTCGGTTCAGGCAAAGAGCGTGGGTGAATTAATCGCTTTGGCCAAAGCCCATCCAGGCAAATTCAATTACGGATCTTCGGGCGCAGGTACCTCAGTACACCTTGCCGGGGCACTGTTCAACATGATGGCAGGCACCACAATGCAACACATCCCCTATCATGGTGGTAGCCCTGCCCTCACCGCCTTACTGAGCGGGGACATTCAAGTCATGTTTGCAGGAGTCGAAGGACTGGCGCATGTGAGATCAGGCAAACTTCACGCTCTCGCAAGCACTGCGAGCCAACGCGTCGAGCTGTTCAAAGAGCTACCAACGGTCGCCGAATCGGGCTTGCCTGGCTTTGACGTTGAGACTTGGTATGGCATCTATCTGCCTGCTGCAACACCTCTGGCCATTGTCAACCAACTCAATCACGCTGTGAATCAAGTATCGCATGAACCCGCTAACGAACAGCGCTTTCGTAAGCTTGGCTTTGAGGTGTTTCAAACTTCGCCTGAACAATTTCTGGCCTTCACACGAAGTGAGTTAAAAAAATGGCGAGAAGTTATTCAAGCTTCAGGGGCAACGCTCGACTAATAAGCGATCAGCAGCAGGGGCAGAGCTCGATTAATAAGCGATCAGCAGCGGGGGCAGAGCTCGATTAATAAGCGATTAGCCCTCTGCCAAGCGCCCCAATTCAACTCGCTGATCGCGTCCTAAAGAGCGATGTATCAAATTAGCTCTTAGGCAAAATCGCCGACAAGCTTGCCTTCACCTCAACAAACACCGGGCCCGTTGCTTTCAAGGCAGCGCGAATCATGGGCTCGATATCCTCATCCTTTTCAATCAGCAAGGTTTCGCAGCCAAAGGCTTGGGCTAATTTTGAAAAGTCTGGGCCTGTCAAGTCTGTAGCATGCGAGCGCCCTGGATACATGCGCTCTTGATGCAAGCGAATCGTTCCTAAGCTACGATTATTGGACAAGAATATTTTGACCGGCAACTTACGCTCGACCGCAACAGCAAGCTCGTTGCCAGTCATCATAAAGCCACCGTCACCCACCAAACAGACCACAGTGCGCTCGGGTTCGCGCATCGCAATCGCGACGGCACCCGGTACGCCATAGCCCATCACACCCGACATCGTTGAATACAGCTTGCGGCGGCCTTTAAAGGGAAAAAACTTATAAGCCAACGCAGCTGAGATGCCTGCATCAGGAACAATACTGGTGGCATCAGGGGTTAACTCACCCAAGGCGCGCACAACATTACCAAAGGCTACGCCGTCAGGTGCTTGAATATTTTCCCAGACTGCCTGCGTGGTCGCGTAGCCATGTAATTCGCTGATCCAGGCACTTCGATCCTTCTTTTCTGGCACCGCGTTGCATTGCGCGAAGGCGCAAATAAATTCTGCGCCGTGACACACCATTCCAACCTCGGGCTGAAAATTCTTACCGATCATCGTGACATCTGCGCACGCGTGAACGAGTGTTTGATTGGGCCAGGGCGGCGTTGGGAATCTGTAATTTAAAGTTCCCCAATCAGACAGGCGTGTACCAATCGCCATCAATAAATCTGCTTGTTCAAACGCTTTAACTTGAGCGGCAGACGTACCGGTGCCAATATCACCCGCGTACAGGGGATGATCAGAAGAAAACACACCATGGCGACGAAAGCCGATCACTACAGGGATATTGTGTTTTTCGGCTGCGGCGCGCAGCGCTGCGCGTTGCTCATCGGTAGCAAAGTCGCCGCCCGCAAGTAGCAAAGGACGCTCAGCCTTTGCTAAGAGTTCTAATACCTGCTGCATCGCCCTTGGTGTCGGAGCACTAGTCGCTACCGCGGAGGCGCGCGCTTTAACGTCTGGCAATTCGATCGGCAAAATATCTTCTGGCAACGAAATCACTACGGGCCCTGGCGTTCCACTCATCGCAACTGAGAAGGCACGCGCCATCACTTCAGGTACCCGTGTTGGGTCATTGATCTCGTATACCCATTTCGCAATACTGCCAAACATTTTTGAGTAATCGATTTCTTGAAAACTATCGCGCCCCACATGCTGACGTTCGCCCTGCCCGATCATAAGAATCAGGGGCGTCCCATCTTGTTGCGCGCTATGCACTGCAATCGAGGCATTGGTCGCGCCAGGCCCCCGACTGACCATGAACACCCCAGGGCGGCCTGAAAGCCTACCATCGGCCAAGGCCATGAACCCTGCTGAACTTTCATGCCGCGCAGTAATGGTATCGATCTTGCTCGCACCCAAGGCATCAAGCAACGGCAAGAAGCTCTCGCCAGGCACGCAAAACACCCGATCCACTCCATTTGCTTCTAAAAAAGATACCAACTGCTGTCCGGTCGTCTGCACAATGCTCTCCAATGAGTGTCTTTGGCATACCAGGTATGCCGTTCACAATTTCAGTCGTTAACGAGTGAGCTCGTCAAAAAATGCCTTTCGAATAGGTCTGTCGTGAAGTAGAACTATTCAGCCGTAATTCCTAACTTTTTAATCAAGGTTGCCCAATACTGCGTCTCGGTGTCGATGAATTGACCAGTCGAGGCGGGTGTCGAGTTGCTTAGCGGCTCAAAGCCTAATTCAATGAAACGCGCAAAATTTTCAGGCAGCGCCATCACGCGATTAATTGCTTCATTCAAGGTCTGAATCACTGCAGGCGAAGTACCCGCAGGCACCAAAATTACCCCCCACGTCGAGGTCACAAACCCAGGCACCCCCGCTTCAATGGCCGTCGGCACTTTGGGCAATAGTGGCGATCGCTTGGCCGACACAACGGCCAACGCCTTCAACGCGCCTGAATCAATGAACTGCGATGCACTCGCGATAGAACCAAAGTGAAACTGAGTGCGACCCGCCACCAAATCTACTAAGGCAGGCCCTTCGCCACGATAAGGTATGTGCGTCACGGTCAGGCCTGTCTCAATGCGAAACTGCTCTGCATGTAAATGCATGGCGCTGCCAACCCCAGCAGAGCCATAAGACAGTGGTCCCTTTGCCTTTGCATAAGTCAAAAACTCTGACAAATTAGCCGCAGGAATGGAAGGATGCATCAAAATCACGGGTGACGAACTGACAACGTGCGCAACCGGAGAGAAGTCTCGCTTAGCGTCGTAGCGTAGATTCTTATACAAGCTTGGGTTCACTGCGAGACCAACCGTTGTGAATAAAAGCGTGTACCCATCTGCCGGGCTACGCGCAACGTCTTCGGTGCCAACGGCGGTGCCTGCACCAACTTTATTGTCAACATAGACCGTCTGCTTAAGGTCAGCCGTGAGTCCTTGCGCGAGCAAGCGCGCTGCAATGTCCGTGTTGCCCCCAGCTGCAAACGGCACGACAAGGCGAATCTGCTTCACCGGATAGTCTGCAGCCTGCGCTGACAGGCCAGCAAACCACAGCAACAAGAACGATACGAACCTTTGCCTCAGCAACATGAGCGTCTCCGTTTTTTTATTTTTTTCAATACTGAGAGTCTAACTTGTTTGCAATACTTGCCTCAAACCACACTGATCGCTCGAGCTTCAGCTAATATATCCAACAGCAAAAATCGCCCTTAAGAAAATTGAAGTGAGACACCAGTGAATCCACCCATCGTCGTGCCCCGTCCAGCAGCCACAGTGATCCTCGCACGCGACACCAGTGACGGCATTGAAGTTTTTATGATGCAGCGCACAACGGAAGTCGCTTTTGCCAAAGGGATGCATGTTTTTCCGGGCGGTGGTCTAGACCCAACCGACCATCACGACGAAATCGCTTCGCTCTGTGTGGGATTAACAGATGATCTGGCCAGCAATACACTTGGAATCGAGAAAGGCGGCCTCGCCTATTGGATTGCCGCGATTCGCGAGTGCTTTGAAGAGGCCGGGCTGCTGCTCGGCTATCGACATGATGATGAGTTGGTGCAACTCAACGAACACGAGGCCTTGCGCCTGTCTGAACTGCGCACTGCTCTGGCTGAAAATAAAATTACCTTCGTCGACGTACTGAAGGCTGAGCAATTTCGCGTCGCGACCGACAAGATCGCCTACTTCAGTCACTGGATCACCATGCCAGGGCGGCCCAAGCGCTACGACACACGTTTTTTTGTTGCGCAGGCGCCAGTCGGGCAAGTCGCCAAGCAAGACGATTACGAGACCGTCGGACAAAGATGGGTACGCCCGGCCGATGCGATCGAAAAAAGTCGCTTGGGTGAAATCGATTTGATGTTTCCGACCATCAAGACGCTTGAAAGCCTTTCGCGTTTTGCCACAGTGCAAGACCTGCTCGATCACGCCCGCGAACCAAAACCAAAACAACTGATGACGCCACGCACGGGAACCGGACGAAATGGCGAGGCCGAGATCCTTGTGGCGAGCGATTACGCATACGCCGAGCTCGGGAAAATTGATCCGCAAGGCGCGGGCACCGCAAAAACTTATATTGAACCCGGCGTCCCGGTCGAAATTGCACCAAACGTGCTCCGCGTGACAGCCGCAAACCCAGGAATGATGACGGGGCCCGGCACAAACTCTTATCTCATCGGCACCCAAGAAACAGGGATTGCCGTCATTGATCCGGGGCCACCTCTCGCCGAGCACATCGAAGCGCTGATACAAGCCGCGCGCGGACCAATTAAATGGATTCTATGCACGCACACGCATCTTGACCATTCACCCGCAGCGCTTGAACTTAAGGCGCGTACTGGTGCAACATTGTTTGGCATGCCACCTCCGCCCTACCCGAATCAAGACCAAACCTTTGCGCCTGACGTGATCGTGAGTCATCACCAAAGACTGCAAGTCGGGGGGGTCGACCTGCGGGTCATTCATGTCCCTGGGCACGCCTCAAATCAAGTCTGTTATCTGCATGAAACCGAACACCTGATGTTTACAGGTGATCATCTGATGCAGGGCTCAACGGTCGTGATTAGTCCTCCGGACGGCAACATGGCGACATACCTAGCGTCTCTGCGCCTCTTGCTTGAGGAACAGATTGACTATTTGGCGCCGGGCCATGGCTTCATCATGGACAAGCCCAACGATGCTGTTGAGCGTGTGTTAATTCATCGCCAAGACCGCGAGAATAAGGTCGTGGCCGCACTTAAAACCTTCGAGCAGCCTGTCACTCTCGAAGAGCTCGTACCCGTGGCCTACAAAGACACTGCAGAAAAATTACACAAAGTTGCGATGCGGTCTTTGTTTGCCCATCTGCAAAAGCTGGTTGAAGAACAGCGCGTCACGTTTGCAAACGATCGCTGGCTATTGAAGCGTTAGCTCCGTCAAGCTGCGCTGCTTCACTAAGGATCTGGATTAGGTAAGGCGCCCTATAGCACGCGCCCATCACGACGCACAGACAGAAACGCCGCGAGCAGCATGAGCAGCGTACCTGTCGCTAAAAACAAAGCCGTCACCTCGGTACTTTGATGCTTCTCTAAACGTATTGTTGTGGCAAGTGCTGCATAAACTTTTTTCAAATCGCTCGCACTGGTGGCACGATAATAGTCGGCTAACGTGAGTTCAGCGACTTTTTTCAGAACCGTCTCATCAAGTTTGACGCGCATCGACACCCCTTGAGCCTTCAGTACGATCCCTTCAGTTGTACCAACGCCAACGGTATAGACTCGCACGCCATGATCTGCCGCGAGTTGTGCCATCTTCAACACCTCAGGCCCCATGTTGCTTTGGCCGTCTGAAATCAACACAATCGCAAGTGCTTTGTTCGAACCAGGCTCAAGCTTGACTTGGTTCGTACCTTTATCCTCTTGACCTAGCGGCTTACCCAGATCCTTGAGAGGGGGCCGATCTGCCTCGGTGAGCAATTTATCAACTTCAATACCCGAGCCTGGCAACAATTGCGCCAACGCAATCAAGATGCCGCTGCCTAAGGCCGAGCCTGTTTGTAACGGCAAATTTTCAATCGAGTGATAGAGCTCATCACGGCTAACCGTTGGAGCTAGCACCACCGCAGCGGTACCCGCCACGGTCACAATACCGACTTTAACTTGAGAAGGTTGTTCAGCAATAAACGTTCGTACAGCAGCCTGCGCAGCCTCGATTCGACTCGGTTGCACGTCGGTGGCTCGCATACTCCCCGAGGTGTCGATCGCTAGCATGACTATATCCAAGCGCCCGGGTAATAACAATACTGCACGCGGCCGTGCCAACGAAAATATGACAAGGCTCAGGCCGCACAGCATCAAGAGCGCATACCCATGACGCGACCATCTTTGCTCGCGGCGCAGCCACACATAGCCACCTGCTAACACAGGCAGGCCCAAAAAAATCCATAACAGAGAGGGCCAAAGCAAGGTCAAAGAGTTTAAGGACAGCATAGATTTACAGACCGCCGTGGGTACCAACCGTTGCGCCCGCAGCCACCTGGCTACGCCGCTTGCGCAGTCGGGTAAAACGAAGCAACGCTTGATCGATCGGGTCGTTGGTTTGTAGCTCCATGCAATCAACTCCAGCGCTTGCGAATGACTCACGCAACTGTCGCTCGCGCACCAAGGCCTGCTCAGCGAAGCGTTGGCGAAACGCCTTATCGTTAGAGTCAACAAACAGCTGTTCACCCGTCTCAGCATCTTGCATCACTACAAGGCCGTTATTAGGCAAAACAGATTCAATTGGATCAAACAAGCGAACCGCAATCACTTCATGGCGTCGTGCCAACTGATTCAGCGAACGATCCCAGCCGGGCTGACTTAAAAAATCAGACAACACAAAGACAGTCGAGCGTCGCTTCAACACCGACTGAGCGTCACGCAAGAGCTTACCTAAATCAGTTTCTTGGGTTTGCTTCAACGACTCAGCTCGCGTCATGCGATCTAACAAATGCAGCACCTGCCGTCGGCCTGAGCGAGCGGGCACATAAGTATTGGCCTGCCCACCTGCCCCCGTATACAGCAGTGCACCAACACGATTACCATGTTGCGTGAGCAGCCGTGACAGCACGCCAACACACTCAAGCGCCAAAGTGCGCTTACTAATCCCACCGGATCCAAAATCTACTGACCCAGATAAATCCACAACAAACCACGCGGTCATTTCGCGGTCTTCTTGATGCTCACGCACATAAGGAGCCTGCATTCTGGCCGTCACGTTCCAATCAATATGACGTACGTCATCATGCGCTTGATACTCTCGCAAATCGGCAAGCACCAACCCTGCACCTCGAAACAACGTACGGTAATCGCCCTGCAGCTGCCCATCTAGCCGCCGAATCACCGTCCATTCAAGCTGCCTGAGCAGGGCTTCAGGGGCGGATGATGCCTTTGATTGGTCAGAGAGGGGCGCCAAACTGGACAGCTGACCGGTCGGTACGGCGACACGCGGCCCGTCAGACAAACCTTGGGCCCGCGTCGCGTCTTGTGCGACACCTGCTTGGCGTTTAAGGCGTTTAAGAAACCCGAACATGACTATCAAGTGGCTTATCGGGCGCAGGGACCGCACGCAGTATTTGTTCAATCACCTGATCCGCTGACAACCCCTCTGACAAAGCCTCATACGACAACACCAAACGATGCCGCAAAACATCTGGTACCAAATCCATAACGTCTTGCGGTAAGGCATAACCCCGTCCCCGCAAAAATGCCAGGGCACGAGCACCTTCAATCAAACCAATGGTCGCGCGCGGACTCGCCCCAAAGGTCAGATAACGCGCCAGGTCTGGCAAACCAAAGCGCGCGGGATCTCGGGTTGCTGACACAAGCTTGACCGCATACTGAATCAATGCGGGGTCAACGTAACCCTGTCGAGATTGCGACTGCAGAGCTGCGATCTGCTCAGTCGTCGCGACCGCCTGGATGCTGATCGCGGGCCCAATAACGCGCTGCACAATCACAAACTCCTCTTCCTCTTTGGGATAGCCCACCAATACTTTCATCATGAAGCGATCGACTTGCGCTTCGGGCAAAGGATAAGTGCCTTCGGTCTCGATCGGATTTTGTGTCGCCATCACTAAAAAAGGCGACGGCACCTTGTGGGTTTGCCCTGCAATAGTCACTTGACGCTCTTGCATAACCTCAAGCAAAGCGCTTTGCACCTTGGCTGGGGCACGATTGATTTCATCGGCGAGCACAAGATTGGCAAAGACAGGGCCCAACACCGTACTGAATTCGCTGGTTCTTTGATTGTAAATTTGCGTGCCGACCAAATCTGCCGGTAATAGGTCGGGGGTAAATTGAATCCGCTTAAACGTGCCTTGGATGGCCCTGGCTAGGGTGTTGACCGTCAAGGTTTTCGCCAAGCCGGGCACACCCTCGATCAGCAAGTGACCTTGCGCCAAAATCGCAACTAACATCCGCTCTAAAAACTGGTCTTGACCAACTACGAGTCGCTTGACTTCGTACAACACGCGTTCCATCAAGGCAGCAGTTTGTTGGACAGGTTGTGGTGGCTGGCCACGATTCCACGCTTGAGGATCACTATTCATATTGATTTCCGTATTTCAAAGCATTGATCTAAACGTTAAAACGCAGGCATGCCCAAGGCCGCACCCGCACTCTCTATGGTGATTGCAAAACCTACTCCAACAAAGGTTCGGACACTCGTCGGATTCAAAATAGCAGTGACAATCCCTAGTACCTCACCCGCCATATTGACCAACGGACCACCTGAGTTACCTGGATTCGCGGCTGCGTCGAACTGAATCAACCCAGTGAGCGCAGGGCCCTCTGCCGGTTTAAACGTGCGATTTAAGCCAGAAACCACCCCTGCGGACACGGATGCTCCTAAGCCGAAAGGGAAGCCTAGTACCACCACATCATCACCAGGAACGATATTTTGGCTTGAGCCGAGCGTAGCCGGCTGTAAATCATCGGGAATATTGAGCGGCTTCAGAACCGCTAAATCTTTGTCACGTTGGGCAGAGACGATCACTGCAGGCGACTCTAAGCCATCTGCAAACGTCACGACAAGTCGGGGCGCGGTCGCCACAACGTGCAGATTAGTCAAAATGGTGCCATCGTCTTTAATGACCACACCCGTCCCAACACCAAAGTCGTTGTCGCCCACCTGCGTGCCTTTTGCATCGAGGATGTCACCACGAATGCGAACGACAGAAGGGGCAATAAGCGCGGCTGCTCTGGCCGCACGAGCAGGTAATTCTTTAGTCGCCAGTGTGTGCAACACGGCCGCATCAATTTGCTCTTGGGTCAGCTCGGTGCGTGTCGGTTGAAGATAATGGTAGACACAGAGCAGCGACAAACCAAACAGAGCCCCTAAAGCAAGCCATCCAAGCCGCTCGTAGCGCCGGATGTAGTTTGAAGCCTTTTGGGGGGTCGGGCCAAGCACGGCATGCTCATCAACCACAGCCGCCCCCTCAGGCATTTTTTGACCTGAGACTACACGATGGCTGTAGAGCGCTGCCCGTTTCATAAAAAACCCAATCCCGCAAAGCGGTGATAAAGTGATGATTCATCATAACTCTACTGATGCCTTCATGCACTTTATTTGGCCGCACTTTTTATGGTGTTTTTCTTTAGCGCTCGCGTTGCCGCTGGTCTACCTTTGGCTACTGAAGCGCAAACAGCGCTTTGCGTTCACGTACTCGAATCTCAGCATCATCCGCCAGGCACTGGGCCCACGTCATAGCTGGCGCCGCCATACCCCGCCAGCGCTCTTGTGGCTGGCCCTGTGCGTTGCCATCGTCGGTGCTGCGCGGCCAACCGCGCAAGTCACCTTGCCCGCCGATTACATGACTCTTGTCCTTGCAGTAGACGTCTCGCGAAGCATGTTGGCCGAAGACGTAGAGCCCAATCGCATCCAAGCGGCGCAAGCGACCGTAAAAGATTTTTTACGTGACCTCCCGAACAACATTCGTGTCGGTATCGTTTCTTTTGCCGGTACGGCGCAACTGGTACAACAGATCACCGATGAACGCGAGGCTTTGGTCGCTTCAGTGGATCGCTTTCAGCTACAGCGCGGCACCGCGACGGGCAGTGGCCTGCTCCTAGCACTCTCAACTTTATTGCCGAGCTCGGGCGTAGATCTGCAGGCGGCGATCTATGGCGACGAGTTTGGGCGCTGGGGCAGCAAACCTTTGACAGAGCGCAAACCCTCGGCGCCTGTCGCCCCCGCAGCCCCACCCGTGCCCCCTGGGTCATATACAAACGGCGCCATCATCTTACTTTCTGATGGACGACGCACCAACGGGCCCGATCCACTTGCCGCGGCTAAGCAAGCGGCTCAACGAGGCGTGCGCGTCTACACGGTGGCTTTCGGAACCCCTAATGGTTTTATTCCTGGTTGGGAAGGTTCCTCGTTTTACGCCCGCGTGGATGAGCAAGCACTGCAAGCAATTGCAAAAATTACTGAGGGTGAATTCTTTCGTGCGGGCAATTCGCAAGACTTAAAAGAGGTGTATCGCCATTTATCGAGCAAATTTTCTCTTGAAAGGCGCGATACCGAAATCTCTGCTCTGTTTGGCGCGCTAGCACTGGCACTGACGATTTTGGCTCTTTGTCTTTCACTTGTATGGTTCAAGCACTCCCCAAGTGGACACCAATCGTTATACCAATCGTCACGCTAATCTTTTGCTAACCTTGCGCTAGGCGATCGAGAAGTCTTTTCTCAGAGCTTTCTTTCAGTTAATCACAGGAACAACCCATGGATCGCAGAACCTTCCTTCTTAGTTCTGGTGCAGCAGTTGGCCTCGCTCAGCTACCTTCACTGAGCTTCGCGCAGGCGGGCAAATCTCTCTTGCGCTGGGTTCCAGAGACTGATCTTGCGCTGTTGGATCCAATGTTTACGACGGCAACCATTACGGCTTGTCATGCGCTGCAGGTCTTTGACACTCTGTACGGCTTGGATGAAAACTATCAGCCTCAACCACAAATGGTGGGTAGTCAAACACTTGAAAATAATGATCTGACCTGGAAACTCACCCTACGTGAAGGGTTGAAGTTTCATGATGGCAGTGCCGTCACTTCAAAAGACATCGTCGCCAGCATTATCCGGTTTGGCAAGCGCAACCCTCTTGGGCAAACTCTTTTCGGCTTGATCACTGAACTCAAGGCAGTCAACGAAAAGACGATAGAAATCACTCTGAGCAAGCCCTTTCCACTACTGATGTATTCGCTCTCGGGTTCCTCAGCCTCGATCATGCCCGAGCGCTTGGCCAACACACCCGATAATGTTCCAGTCAAAGAAATGATTGGTAGTGGACCTTACCGCTTCATTGCCGAAAAATGGGTATCGGGCTCACAGGTCGTATATGAAAAATTCAATGACTATGTGCCGCGGGCAGATGGCGTTGCCACCAACACCGCAGGCCCCAAAATTGCCCATGTGACGGATATCAAATGGCAGGTCATCAATGACCGGGCAACCGCGGTCGCGGCGTTGCAAAACAACGAAGTCGATGGCATTGAATCAGTCGACAATGATTTCATTCCCGTGCTGCGTAAAGACCCAGCGATTACCTTGATCAAAAGTGCCCTGCCCGCGATTTCGATCATGCGCTTCAATCACCTTTATCCACCGTTTGATAATGTATTGATGCGCCGTGCCATTTTGGCTGTCGTCAACCAAACTGAGTACATGACGGCGGCTAACGGTTCAGAGTTTCCCGAGTACTGGAATGATCAAGTTGGAGTTTGGGTTCCAGGCACACCAATGGCAACCAAAGCGGGCCTAGAGAAACTGACAGGCAAACGTGACTTCGCCCTCGCCCGCTCGCTGATTAAAGAGGCAGGCTACAAGGGTGAGCCAATTGTGTTGCTTGATCCTGTTGACTCGCCTAAGCATCATGCCTCGGCCCTGGTGACTGCAGATTTGTTTAAAAAATTAGATTTGAAAGTCGACTTGCGCTCAATGGATTGGGGCAGCTATCTGCAACGCCGCAACAGCCAAGAGCCCCCCGCCTCGGGCGGCTGGCATGTCGGTTTCACTGCCATGACAGGCACGAGCAATCTTGATCCCACTAGTAATCTGGGCATCCGCGGTACCGGCAAGCAGGCATGGTTTGGCTGGCCTACAAACCCAACCATTGAAAAACTGCGCACTGATTGGTTTTACGCGCCAACCCTCGAGCAACGCAAAGCGCTGTGCGAAGGCATCCAACTACAGGTGTTCGATCAAGTCCCTTATATACCGCTGGGTGCCATCTATAACCTGATGGCGTTACGCAAGGGCTGGGTAAATTTTCAGGCGCAAGGGCCCGTGTTTTATACGATGAAAAAAAGCTAAGAGGCCAGACTGAAGCACTGCCTCTTTTACGACACGGTGATGTGCAAAGGCTCAGAGGCAGACCGCAAGCGGTCGCTTCCTTAGGCGCTGCGCATCACCTTCTTCTTCATTTTTTGCAGCCAAACCGCTAAATCATCAACATACGTAAACACGGCCGGGATCACCAGCAGACTGAGCACCGTTGAGGTCAATAACCCGCCCATCACGGCAATTGACATCGGCGAGCGAAAACTCGGGTCTGAGCCCCAGCCAATCGCAATGGGAAACATCCCGGCGATCATGGCGATCGTTGTCATCACGATTGGGCGCGCGCGCTTGTGACAGGCGTCAAGCAAAGCCTCGGTGCGCGAGATTCCACCACGTCTGGCCACAATTGCATACTCAACCAATAAGATTGAATTCTTTGTCACAATCCCCATCAACATAATCAAGCCGATCAACGAGGGCATTGAAAAGCTTTTTCCGGTTAAGAGTAACGCCACGAAGGCCCCTCCAATCGAAAGAGGCAAGGCACCAAGAATGGTGATTGGCTGCAAAAAGTCATGAAACAACAACACCAGAATCATGTAGATGCACAACAAGCCAATCGCCATCGCCAACCCAAAACTCGCAAAGAGCGCTTGCATCTCTTTTGCATCGCCTAGCTCAGTCTGACGCACCCCGGCGAGCAAGTTGCGCAAACTCGGCAAGGCTTTAGCTTCGGCATAGACCTCCCCTAACTGACGCCCACCCAACTCAACATCAAGCACCACGTTACGGCTGCGATTTAAACGATCAATCTGCGCGGGCCCGCTATCCATTGTTAAGGTTGCGACGTTCCCTAATAAAACAGGTCCATAGCGCCCAGGCACCGTCAACCGAGCCAGCGCGTCAATATCCGTGCGGGCAGAATCAGGTAGTTTGACGCGAATCGGAATCTGCCGTTCAGACAAGGTAAGTTTGGGCAAACTCACGTCATAGTCCCCGCTGGTTGCCACGCGCAAGGTTTCAGCAATACTTTGCGCAGTCACACCCAAATCTGCGGCACGCGCAAAATCTGGTCGTACGATTAATTCGGGGCGCACCAAACTGGCCGATGACAATACATTGCCAATCCCTTTCAAGCCTCGCAGCTCGCCCTCGACAACATGTGCTGCTGTCGTCAAAGCAAGAGGATCTTCGCTTTGCAGAACGATCTGCATTTTTACGCCAACATCTTGCGGTCCGACAGTGATTCGGACTCCTGGTTCGCGCGCCAGTAAGCTGCGAATGTCGGCTTCAACCTCTTGCTGATTTTTTTTCCGGTCTGAACGATGAACCAACGTCACGGTCAGAGATGCTTTGCGGACCTCTGCAGCAGAGCCCCGTGCAAACGCATCGCCTGAAACACCAGCACCCACCGAGCTAAATACCTTGATCACTTCAGGAATCGCCTCAAGCTTCAGACGAACGCGCTCTGCCGCTTGGAGGGTCTCTTGCAACGTGCTGCCCGGCGCACGTTCAATATTAACGAGTGTTTGGCTGCGATCAGCGGGCGGCACGAATCCCTTGGGTAAAAGCGGCACCAAGGCAATTGAGCCTGCGAAGAAGAGTGTTGCCAATACAAGCGTCAACAGGCGGTGCGACAAGCACCAGGTGACTGATTTGAGATAACGACGCATGACCCAGCCATCGCCTTGCTCGCGCGCCGCTTCTGGCACCGCTTTCATAATGTATGCGGACATCATCGGCGTGAGCAAGCGGGCGACCAGCAGCGACGCCAAAATAGCAAGAACTGCAGTCCAGCCAAATTGCTTAAAGAATTTTCCTGGAATCCCTGCCATAAAAGCTGTTGGCAAAAATACCGCCACCAAAGCAAAGGTGGTCGCAATGACGGCGAGTCCGATTTCATCCGCCGCTTCAAGTGCCGCCTGAAAAGGGGTTTTGCCCATACGCAGGTGACGAGCGATATTTTCAACCTCAACGATCGCATCATCAACCAAGATACCGACCACCAAGGCTAGAGAGATCAGCGTTACCATATTCAGCGTAAAGCCAAACAAATAGATCCCTAAAAATGCCGGCAAAATTGACAAGGGTAAGGCTGCAGCAGACACAATCGTTGCACGCCAGTCGCGCAAAAAATACCACACGACAATCACCGCCAAAATCGCACCCTCGTACAGCAAGTGCATCGAACCTTCAAAGTTCTCTTCAGTTTTTTCGACGTTATCAATTTGCTCTGTGATCTGGACGTCAGGTCGTTCGAGTCGCAAGTTCTGAATCACTTGGCGAACCTCTTGCGCCAACGTCACTTCGTTCGCGCCCTTACTGCGCATAATTTCGAAGGCGACAACGGCTTGACCATTGACCAAGGCTATTGAGCGGCGCTCTGCGGTCGCGTCAACAATCGTTGCGATTTGATTCAGACGCACCCTGCGGCCATCTTGCAACGGGAAGTCGAGCGTGCCTAATTCATTTGCTGTACTCGCGGTGGCAATCGTGCGTACGGCTTGTTCTGCACCGCCCACATCACCTCGACCGCCAGGTGCTTCTTGCTGAATTTGACGCAAGCGACGCGACACCTCAGCCGCCGTCACATTGAGTGCTGCCATCCGCGCAGCATCGAGCTCAACTCTAACCTCGCGCGTCAAACCGCCCATACGCTTGACTCGACCAACACCATTCACCGTCAGCAACTGTTTAGCCACAGTGTTGTCTACGAACCAGGACAAAGCCTCTTCATCGCTTTGCTTGGAGGTGACTGCGTAGGTCAGTAACGGCTTACCTGCCGTCGTCGTGCGCAATACGGTTGGATCACGCACATCAGCTGGCAACTCAGCTCGGACACGCGTCACCGCATCCCGAACATCGTTGACTGCCTCCATCGGGTCTTTTTCAAGTACGAATTCAACTGTAATCACCACGACCCCTTCAAGGATTTTGGTGTACAGATTTTTAATACCCTGAAGGGTGGCGATTGAATTTTCTAGCTTGCGTGCGACCTCGGTTTCAAGGGTTGCCGGCGCTGCACCTGGCAGCTGTGCCTCGACTGTGACCATCGGGAGTTCAATATCTGGAAAATCCTGAACACCAATCGCCTTGAAGGCCAACACCCCTGCAATCGATAACAAAATAAAAAGCAGAATCGCGGGGATGGGATTACGAATCGAAAAGGCAGAAAAATTCATTCGCGCGCCTACTTGGCCTGAGCCGTCGCTGAAACAGCAACCAAATCATCATTGGTTAAAAAACCGGCGCCTGACTCAACGATGTTGTCGCCCGCAGCCACCCCAGTCAGAACCTCTATTCGAGCACCCACTCGCCGCCCAACACTCACTTTAAGCTGCTCGACGCGCTGCTTTTCGCCGACTTTAAACACATAGCTAAATCCATCGCGCATCACGACAGATTCTTGCGGCAAAGTCAGACCTTGGGTCGTACCCAACTGAAACTGGCCACTGGCAAACATACCAGCTCGTACGGGCGGCTCGTCATTGGGGTTCTTGGGCAGGTCAACAAAAACGATGGCGGTTCGAGCCTGGGGATCAACGGTCGGACCAATCACACGAACGCTGCCAAGCAGTGCAGGTGCACCCTTTGGCAAACTGGCTGGAAACACACTCACGGGCATCCCGACTTTAATCTGACTCAGCTCTTCGGAGGTGACCTCGGCGCGCCATTCAAGTCGGCGCTGGCGCACCATTCGAAACAGTTCGGTGCCCGGCGGCACAACCGAGCCAACCGTAGCCTGTCGCGTTGAAATCACGCCGTCGTCAGGCGCTCGGACCTCGGCATACTTCAGCCTTAACTCTTGGACTTTAACGTGCGCGGCCGCGGCTTCAAGTCGCGCTTGCGCAGTCTGCTCTGCTGTGAGGTATTGATTGATTTGCTGGGCAGATAAAGCACCCGAGTCTTTTAGGCTGCGGGCTCGTGCGGCATTCGCTTTTGCGTCAGCTAACGCGGCAGCCGCTTCGGCTTGCTGCGCTTTTTGCACAGCCAAGTCCGCCAGCACAGTGTCAGTTGCAAAGAGAGCGAGCACCTGGTCTTTTTGAACCACATCGCCAACATTCACGAGCACCTCTGCCATGCGTAGGCCCCC
>CAIZGG010000350.1 GCA_903932425.1 uncultured beta proteobacterium
AACGCGGCTTTTACGCCGTGTATACCCAAGCGCGAACGCAGATGCGATGATAGTGAGCGCGTACCTCGGGGGTGCGAGACTTCGGTGAATACTTTTTCAGCGGTGTGATCGGGCAGTAGATCAACGTACAGCGTGGCCGAGCCATGATGCAAGATCTGATCGCGTAAGGCGGCAGACAGCGTATAAATCACGCCGCCCTCGAGCCCATGTTCGGTCATCAAACATTCGCCACGCAGGTGTGCGGTCTGCGCAGCTGCCGATTGTATGGGTGCGGCTTTAGCGTTTTTACGACGACCTTTGGTTGCCTTTGCAGGCGCGGTCGTCAACCAAAACTCAGCGGTTTTGAGCGGCTGACCTGCGCACTGCTCAATAAAATATTGCGACCATTTTATTTCGAAGCCACCATTGCTCGGCAGCAACGGCGCAAGCTCAACGCCGTGTTGTTGTAACAACGGCCACCAGGCACCGTCTGACCCCAGCCGTGCCCAACTGCCGCCGCCTAGGGCGAGAATCGTGGCATCAGGCGTAACAGTCACTTCGCCTTTAGGCGATTCAAAACGCAAGGTTTGTTTCGCGCCTGTGAGCGCCTCTGAGCCTTGTTTCTCAGACGGCCTAGACGCTGGCCTTGAAGCCTCAGCGCCTTGCTCTTCTGAACGGTGGTCAAGTTCAAACCCCAGCCAGCGATGGCGCATCAAGAACTGCACATTTTGTTTGCGCAACCGCTGCATCCAAGCCCGCAACAGCGGCGCTGCTTTCATCTCGGCAGGAAACACCCGCCCAGACGAACCGACAAAGGTGTCAATCCCTAAGCTTTGTACCCATTCACGCAAGGCATTCGCGTCAAGCCTCGCCAGCATCGCCCCTAACTCGGGCGCCCGCGCACCGTACCGTGTATTGAAACGCTCGGACGGCTCAGAATGCGTGATATTCAACCCACCGCGGCCCGCCATCAAAAACTTGCGACCCGCTGAAGGCTTGACTTCAAACACCTGAACCGTATGACCCGCTTGCGCAAGCGTTACGGCTGCCATCAGGCCAGCCGGGCCGGCGCCGATGACTGCAATGTTAGACATACTTATTTTTTTGCTGCAGAAACGATGACTTCAACCAATAAGTCAGGCGCAGCCAGTTTGACTTCACCTGTAGCGCGCGTTGGCAACGCATCTTTAGGCGCCCATTCAGCCCAGACACTATTCATCCCCGCAAAATCAGCGGTGATGTCTTTAAGCCAGATTTGTACCGTCAATAAATGATGCTTGTCTGAACCCGCTAGAGCCAAGTAACCATCAATTTTGCTAAACACGTCGCGCGTTTGCGCCACGATGTCGCCTTTAACGCTTGACGTAATGCCGGCAACATAAACGGTGTCGCCATGAATGACCACGCGACTAAGGCGTTCATTTGAATCTAGGCGTGTAATGTTAGCCATGAAATTTCTCCTGAGTGTGAGATGCTACGCCCGCTCGAAAGCGAGCGATCGAAAAAGGGGTAATCGACCACTGCCGATTAAACGGCAGTGGTTCAGTGCGCAGTCTGGCGCTTCAAAGATTTGAATTACAAGTACTTCTTAAACCAAGCCTGCGCTTTTTCCCAACCGTCTTTGGCTTCGGCGGCGCGATAGCTTGGGCGATAGTCGGCATGAAAGGCGTGGGGGGCCGTAGGATAAATCACAAACGATGACGCTTTCGCCGCAGCCGAACCATTTGCGAGCGCGGCTTTCATGGTATCTATAGTGCTAACCGGGATGCCAGCGTCTTCACCACCATACAAACCTAATACCGGGGCGTTCATTTGCCCGGTCAGGTCAACGGGGTGCTTGGGCTTCATTGCATCCGCATCGCCCACCATCCGGCCATACCAGGCCACGCCTGCTTTGAGATTAGGATTGTGTGCTGAATACAACCACACAATACGGCCGCCCCAGCAAAAGCCAGTAATCGCCAAACGTTTGGCATCACCACCATTCGCAACCGCCCACTTGGCTGTTGCATCCAGATCACTCATCACCTGAGCATCAGGAACTTTGCTCACGATTTCGGCGTTGATCTTGACGTTTTCGGTGTACTTCGACGGGTCGCCTTGGCGTGCAAACAATTCGGGGGCAATCGCCAGATAGCCTAACTTTGCAAAGCGACGGCACACATCCTTAAGATGCTCGTGCACACCAAAAATTTCTTGAATCACCAGAATCGTACCGAGGTTGGTTTTACCTTCGGGCGCTGCACGGTAGGCCGGAATCGTGCCATCGGCGACCGGGATTTTGACTTCGCCGGCGGTCAGGCCATTCGTGTCAGTGGTGATGACCGTTTGCGCCATGACTGGGCCAGCGGCCATGGTGAAGCCACCGGCCAGTGACGTCGCCAAAAAGCCGCGGCGATTCAAAGTCAATGGGGGTAACAAGCTATCAAATTCAGGAGTAGGTTTATTCATCTTGGGTCTCTTCGTTATGTTGGCAGACTGAATACTGACTTGTTAATTGACTGGCCTATGGATTAGCTGGCTTGAAGCCGGAGTCGAGGCTAGCATAAAGCCAGCCCCACTACTTATTAAAACGCCGCAGCAGGTTTAACCGAACGCCGCATTGGCTATCGTACTGAAAACCCGACTGGATTGATAGGGCTTACGCACTGGTTGACCGCACACAATTTTTTACTGGGCGGTATGATCCAAGGCTATTCGATGTACTAAACATAATTAGCAGCGCTAGATCACTTGCAACGCCTGCATACCGCCGGAGACCGACACCATGACCGCCCCCAAACTCACCCGCCCCAACGACCGTGCGCGCCTGATTAAGTTGCTCAAGCCACAGTCGGTTGCTGTGATTGGCGCTTCAGACGACCCCTTGCGCATTGGCGGGCGGCCCATCTCGTATATGTTGAGCCAGGGTTACAAGGGCAAGATTTTTCCGGTGAATCCAAATCGCGCAACGGTTCAGGGCATCCCAAGCTATGCCTCTATCGCGGCCTTACCTGAAACCCCAGATGTGGGGATTGTGATTGTGCCGGCCTCGTCGGCGCTTGAGTCAGTACGTGCACTTGCCGAGCGCGGGTGTGCCGCCGCCATCTTGTTTAGCTCTGGCTTTGCCGAAACCGGCCCCGAAGGTGCTGCCGCCCAGCTTGAATTAGTACGCGTGGCTCATGAGCACGGCATGCGACTCATTGGGCCAAATTCGTTAGGCTTAATGAACCCAGTGCACAAGTTTTATGGCACCTTTGCCACGGGCTGCGAGCTTGAGTTTCCAAAGCCAGGCGGCGTAGCGATCATTAGCCAATCTGGCGCCTATGGTGCGCACTTGATGGCGGTTGCAACGGCCAACGATATTGGGCTGTCTGCCGTCATCTTGACCGGTAACGAAGCCGACCTCACCGTGGGCGACATGTTGCAAGTTGCGGTCGATGACCCAGATACTAAAGTCATCATGTTGTATTCAGAAGGCATCAAAGAAGCCGCCAGCTTAGTGGCTGGCCTGGAAGCCGCACGTCGCGCGCGCAAGCCTGTCATCATGATGAAGGTCGGCCGTAGCGCGGTTGGTAGCGCCGCGGCGCAATCGCACACCGCGTCGATCGCAGGTGACGATCGCGTGACCGATGCGGTGCTCAAAGAGCTTGGCGTGGTGCGCGTGCAGACCACCGAACAAATGTTGGATATCGCCCGCTTAGCGGCGCGAGGGATTTATCCTGAAAACAATACGCTTGGCGTGATCACAGTCAGTGGCGGTGCAGGCGTAATTATTTCGGATGCGGCTGAGGCGGTGGGCTTACCTATGCCAGAGATGCCCGCTGACTCTCAGGCGCGTTTGCTCAAGCTGTTGCCCTTTGCTGCACCACGCAACCCGGTGGATGTGACCGCGCAGTATTTAAATGAAATGACCTTGATCAGCACCTTTACCGATGCGCTGATCGCTGAGGGCAAGTACACCTCAGTCTTAGGGTTCTTTACCTACACGGGCTGCGTGCCCAGTATTGCGCCACGCCTGCGCGAGCAATTGAATATTGCACGCAGCAAACACCCAAATTGCATTTTTGCGTTGTCACTGATGGGCTCGCGCGAACAAGTGCGCGAGTACGAGCGCGATGGTTTTGCGGTATTTGAAGACCCTTCGCGTGCGGTGGTAGCGATTGAAGCGATGGGCCAGTTTGGCCGCGCGTTTGCAAAACCTGCCGGTCAAGTCGCGCCCGTGATCGCGCCGTTTTTATTGCCCGCAACGAATCCCAGCGAAGCGCAAGCAAAAACACTGCTCGCACAAGCAGGCATCGCCTCTGCCCCTGAAGAGGTTTGCACCGCGGCTGACGCTGCGGTGACTGCTGCGAAAAAAATCGGCTATCCAGTCGTCATGAAAATCGTCTCCCCAGATATTTTGCACAAGTCTGAAATCGGTGGTGTGCTGTTGGATATTGCAGACGATGCTGGCGTGCGTGCAGGCTTTGATTTACTGATGCAACGCGGCCGCAGTGCCGCCCCCAGCGCCAAGCTCGATGGCGTCTTGGTAGCTAAACAATTGAAAGGTGGCGTCGAATGTATTTTGGGCATTCATCGCGACCCCGTCTTTGGCCCGGTTGCCATGTTTGGTTTGGGTGGGATTTTTGTTGAGATCTTGCAAGACGTGGTGTTACACCGCTGCCCCTTTGGTGTCGACGTTGCCGAAGACATGATTCGTTCAATCAAAGGCGCACCGCTGTTACTCGGTGCGCGTGGCCGCACGCCGGTTGATATCAAAGCACTAGCAAACATGCTGTCGCAACTGTCGGCCTTTGCTGTGGCTGCGGGCCCTCGCTTGCAATCGATCGACCTGAATCCCGTACTCGCCATGCCCGAGGGGCAGGGCGCGTATGCGGTCGATGCAGTGATTGAGGTGACTAACTAGAATTAAGCGCGTGCGACGAGCCGCTGCGCTGCAGCGGTGACGTTGGGAACAATGATCAACAAAGCCTGTGCAAGCGCGTAAACCGCTGCGTAGATTTCAGTCATTTTTTCTGCGGCATATTCGTGCGCGATCATATTTCTTAATTCGCGGATGTTGATCATTTGGCTTGCGTCTAACCAACCACGTTTTTCGGCTCGGTAAATGCGATCAAGTACTGTGCTTGGGCCCGTGAGCTCGATTTCATCAAACAAGCGAAACACGCGCTGAGTCAGTAAGTCAGCCACTCTGGCAAAACGACTGGTCAATGATTCAAGCCTTTCGAGTTGTTCGGGCGGCAAATGGTCTTGCCCAATTAAGTCGGCGCAACGCGCAATAGAATATTGAAGGTGGGTTGTGGCAAGCACCAAACCGTCTGTCTCTTCTTTGAGCATATTGAGCTTATCGCGGCTCACAATAACACTCCATGCTCTAGCGCCATTTTTGCAAAAGGGCGATTCGCGTCAGCAAAGACTGCGACATCGATTTTACGTTCGCCCAATTGTTGGTGCAGCGATGCCAAGATTTGAAGCTTAGCCATCACATTGATTTTTTTTGACAGCACCAACAAATCGATATCGCCACCTTTGGCGTGGTCATCCACCCTTGAACCAAACAGGTAAACCTGTGCGTCAGCATCGGCCGAATGAACAGCATCATGTATGGCTGTTAATTCTTCACGTGCTAAACGCATGGCGATCTCCCACAAAAAAAGTGACTGATTAGTCGAATTATCGACCGATTCAGCCCGCACGACAAGCAACTGCTGATACTACGGGCCCACGCTTGCAATCGATCGACCTGAATCCCGTACTCGCCATGCCCGAGGGGCAGGGCGCGTATGCGGTCGATGCGGTGATTGAGGTGACTACTTAACCTTTGGCACCACCCCTGTCATTGGCGGCATCAAAAAGTCAAAGTCGGCGCCCTTGTCGGCTTGTGTGACGCTTTGCAAAAATAGTTTGCGGTAGCCGCGCTGTGCTGTCGGTACGACTGCGGGCTTTTCAGCCTTGCGTCGCGCAAGCTCGGCGTCGCTAACTAAAAGTGACAGTTCGCGCTTTTCAACGCTTAAGCGAATGCGATCACCGTTTTGCACATAGGCCAAGGGGCCACCAATCGCCGACTCTGGTGTGACGTGCAACACGATCGTGCCAAAAGCTGTGCCGCTCATGCGACCATCTGAAATCCGCACAATATCTTTGCAACCGGCAACGGCCAATTTTTTAGGGATCGGCATGTAGCCCGCCTCGGGCATTGCCGCACCTTTGGGGCCGATATGCTTCAACACCAAAATATCATCGACCGTCACATCTAGATCAGGCGAGTCGATACGATTAGCCATGTCTTCAAGATTTTCAAAAACAACGGCGCGGCCCTCGTGCTCCATCAACTTAGGGTTAGCGGCTGATTGCTTGATAATTGCGCCGCCTGGTGCCAAGTTACCTTGCAATACCGCGATACCACCCTGTGGGTAAATTGGATTTTTAGCGGTCTTGACCACATCTTGTTTAAAGCCCGGGCCTGCAGCCTCAATCTCTTCACCCAGCGTACGGCCCGTGACGGTCATCGCATCAAGATGCAACAAGGGCTTGAGTTCGCGTAACAAGGTTGCCATGCCACCCGCGTGATGGAAGTCTTCCATATAGTGCTGACCCGAAGGTTTCAAATCAAGCAACACCGGGGTTTCGCGACCCATGCGATCAAGCGCTTTGAGATCCATCTCAAAACCCATACGACCTGCGATGGCGGTTAAGTGCACGATACCGTTGGTTGAACCACCAATTGCCAGCAACACGCGCATCGCGTTTTCAAACGCTTTTTCGGTAAGCACTTTGTCAATCGTTAAACGCTTGCGTGCAATCTCAACGGCCAGCGTGCCGCTTTGCTCTGCGATACGCATACGATCTGCCGTGACGGCCGGTGGCGAGGCGCCGCCGGGCACGGTCATCCCTAAAGCCTCGGCGATACAGGCCATGGTGCTTGCCGTACCCATCACCGAACAGGTGCCCACGCTTGCTACTAACTGTTTATTGACCTCGGCAATTTCTTCGGCATCAATTTCTTCGGCGCGAAACTTACCCCAATAGCGACGGCAATCGGTACAAGCACCCACGCGCTCGCTACGGTGCGAGCCCGTCAACATCGAGCCCGTAATCAATTGCACCGCAGGCAACCCTGCTGAGGCCGCCCCCATCAATTGGGCCGGCACCGTTTTGTCGCAACCACCGATCAACACCACCGCATCCATCGGTTGCGCGCGCAGCAGCTCTTCGGTATCCATTGACATCAGGTTGCGCAGAAACATACTGTTTGGCTGCGAAAAACTCTCGTGAATCGAGATCGTCGGAAAATCCATCGGCAGGCCGCCGGCCAGCATCACACCACGCTTCACCGCTTCGATCAGCTGGGGTGCATTACCGTGGCAGGGGTTATAGGCACTGCCGGTGTTGGTGATACCAATCACTGGGCGCTCAAGCGCCGTATCGGTAAACCCAGCCCCCTTGATAAAGGCCTTACGCAAAAACAATGAAAATCCGCGATCGCCATAATTGGCTAAACCCTTTGATATGCCGTCTTCGCTGGCGGCTGGGTTAATCGAGTGGCTATTGTTTTTGTTGTCTGAGCTGGACATAAAAGCACCTGAAATTGTGAGTGATGCAAAATGGTAGCCTCTTTTGCGTAAGCTTGTAATCTAGGCGCTTGCCCTCATGTAATTAGTATGACAAAGCCTTACACAAAGCCCTCAGAAGTCTCAAAGCCCTCAGCAATAACCACGTCGCTGACCATGCCCACCATCCAACCATCAACGATGGCCAAGCCTTCTTTAGCGCCCGTGTTGTTTGTTTCGCACGGCGCGCCGCTTTTTGCGGTCTCGCCAGGCACCTCGGGGCCCGCGCTAACCGCCTATGGCAAGCAATTACAGGCTGCGCACCCGGTTAAAGGCATTGTGATCCTGTCTCCTCACTGGATGACAGAACGCTTGGCGGTTATGCGCAATCCAACACCCGAGACGTACCACGACTTTGGGGGGTTTCCGCCAGCGCTGTACGAACTGCAATATCCGGCCCCTGGGGACATTGCGTTATCGGATCGCGTCCAGGCCCTGCTCACCAGCGCAGGTTTAAACCCCATACAAGACTCAGATCGGCCGCTCGATCATGGTGCCTGGGTGCCGCTCTTGCACCTGTTTCCCAATGCTGATATTCCGGTTGTGCAAGTTTCCTTGCCCATCGGCTGGGCCCCAGAGCAAGTCTTTAAACTCGGCCAAGCCTTGCAAACGCTGCGCGAACTAGGGATTTTGCTGATCGGCTCGGGCAGCATGACCCACAATCTGTCAGAGTTTTTTGGCGGTGACCGCAAGCCTGATCCGTATGTAGATGCCTTTAGCCGTTGGATAGAGGCCGCACTGACCAAAGGCGACACTGCGGCTTTGCTCAACTACGCAAAGCAAGCACCCTCAGCCAAACGTGCGCACCCCAGCGACGACCACTTTCTACCCCTGTTTTTTGCCATGGGCGCAGCAGGTGCCAACGCCACCCAGCACTATCTAAGCCGCGAGGTGAGGTACAGCATGCTGGCGATGGATAGCATCGCTTTTAGCTAAAAACGCTATTTAACCTGCCAAATTTAACGTCAGGTGTTAAAATTGGCAGGATGATACCGCGTCAAACAGAAACAATTGTTCGCCAGCGACTCGCACATACGCCAGCCGTAGTGCTACTTGGCCCCCGCCAAGTCGGCAAAACCACGCTTGCCCGCCAGATCGCTCAAGACTGGCCCACTGGGTCAATTTACCTAGATCTTGAACGCCCCACCGACCGCAACAAAATGCAAGAAGCGGATGCCTATCTGCGCGCGCAGGGCGATAAGCTCATCATTCTGGATGAAATCCATCGCCTGCCAAGGGTCTTCGAGATCTTGCGGGGCATTATCGACGAGCGCCGTCGAGCAGGTCAACGAAGCGGGCAGTTTTTACTGCTTGGCTCTGCCGCACTCGACCTCATGCAACAGTCTAGTGAAACCCTCGCTGGGCGCGTGGCATATCTGGACATTGCGCCGCTTGATATCGGCGAGGCATACACCGCGCAAATCAACGAGCCCACACTTTGGCTGCGTGGCGGATTTCCAGAAAGCCTACTGGCACCCGATGACTCAGTCAGCATGACTTGGCGACGCGATTTCATTCGCAGTTATCTTGAACGCGATGTGCCGATGTTTGCACCAAGAATGCCCGCTCAAACAATCGCTCGACTTTGGACCATGATCGCTCACCAACAGGGCGGCATGCTCAATCAATCTCGCATCGCGAGCGCCTTAGGTGTAGCCAATCCCACTGTTGATCGTTATATCGACCTATTAGTTGACCTGCAGTTGTTACGTCGACTCGCCCCGTTCAGCGGCAACGTTGGCAAGCGCTTGGTCAAGTCACCCAAAGTCTATGTGCGCGACAGCGGGATTTTGCATGCGCTACTGTCACTCGAAACGCTTGATGATTTATTAGGGCATCCCGTGTGCGGGCTCAGTTATGAGGGGCACTGTATCGAAAGCCTCGTCGTCTCAGCGGGCGACCGCCGCACGCCTTATTTTTACCGCTCGCAAGGTGGTGCAGAAATCGATCTGGTTTTTGAAAAGGGGGGAAAACCTGAAATCGCCATCGAAGTGAAACGCTCGATGACACCAAGCCTAGAAAGAGGTTTTAGCACCGCTTGTGACGATCTAAAGATTGAGCAACGCTACGTCGTCTATCCAGGAAGCGAAGTCATACCGCTGCGCCAAGGCGCGCAGGCAATTAGCTTGCACTCCCTAGCGGAAAAACTACGCACATGACCAAATCTAAATCTCTCACGCGCCATGTGAGGTACGTCAAAGCACTATCTAACTCGGATACTCGCAGCGCTTAGTTCAAAGCACCTTCTGGATACAGGGTGCTCGCGACGCTGACCTCAAAGCGTCCCAGGATAAATACCGCCGTCGAGCAACAGGTTTTGCCCCGTCATGAAGCCGGCACCCGCGCTACATAAAAACGCACAGGCCTGACCAAACTCGGCGGGGTCGCCAAAACGGCCTGCTGGCACGGTGGTTTGCCGTTGCGCCATAAACTCATCTAGGCTTTTGCCGTTGTCTTGGGCAAGTTTTGCCGTGGTTTGTAGCAAACGATCGGTCGCAAACGGGCCGGGCAGCAAGTTATTAATCGTGACGTTGTGCTTAACCGTTTGGCGAGACAGCCCTGCAATAAACCCCGTCAAACCTGCCCGCGCACCGTTCGATAAACCAAGATGCTCAACCGGGTGTTTGACTGACATCGAGGTGATGTTGACGATACGCCCAAACTTGCGTTCGATCATCTTGTCGACTGTGGCACGGATCATTTCAATTGGCGTGATCATGTTGGCGTCGACTGCCGCGAGCCAGTCTTCGCGGCTCCATTCACGGAAGTTGCCTGGCTTAGGGCCGCCGGCGTTGGTAATCAGGATATCGGGGTCAGGGCAAATCGCTAACACCTTGGCACGGCCTTCAGGCGTGGTGATGTCCGTTGCGATGGTGGTGACTGCCACACCGGTCTCGGCGCGGATACTTTGCGCTGCAGCCTCAAGCGCTTCTTGCCCGCGCGCCAGCATGACTAAGTCGACGCCTTCACGCGCCAACTGTTGCGCACAGGCCAAGCCCAAGCCTTTGCTTGAGGCACAAACGATTGCCTTACGGCCGCGAATTCCTAAATCCATAACATCTCCTGATATTTATAAAAAAACCCCAGCACACCACTCTGGCAGGCTGGGGTCAACTCTGTGGTTGTTGGTCAAAACGGAATATCGTCATCCATGTCAGACAGGTTTGCGCCACCCGCTACAGGCGCAGCTGGGCGTGCAGCTTGTTGCGCACGTGCCGCTGGGCGCGGTGCGCTTGAACGGCCTTCATCGCCACCCGAGCCACCACCCTCACCACCATCGCGCCCGCCAAGCAACTGCATGTTGTCAGCCACGACTTCGGTGGTGTATTGATCAACGCCTTCTTTGTTTTGCCATTTGCGGGTTTTGATACGACCCTCAACGTAAACGGGGCGACCCTTCTTTAAATACTCGCCAGCGATTTCAGCTAAGCGGTTGTAAAACACCACACGGTGCCATTCGGTTTCTTCGCGGCGCTCGCCCGAATTTTTATCTTTCCAGCTACTGGTGGTGGCAATCGATACATTGCACACGGCCGCGCCATCGGGGCTGTAACGCACCTCGGGGTCGCGTCCAAGATTACCCATCAAAATTACTTTATTGACCGAGGCCATGCCGAGCTCCTTAAAAACTATATTCATCGATGCCCTGACGGGCTCGTACCAAGCGCCATCATGACCCTGGCCGTACGCCAGTGCTAGACGCAAAAATACGCATGGCAGACAGTTTACGGCAGGATTTGGCTTAAAAACCGCCCGTGGCCGCGCCCAAGCACAATCCCACCACTCAACAGAGTATATTATTTGAGACGTTTTAAAACTTAAAAGAACGGACAAACCCATGATTCAAGCGACCCCAAGCGGACAAGGCCTCGGCGCCCGAGTCGACAATATCGACCTTTCGCAGCCCTTGTCACAAGAACAATACAAAACCATTGAAGGCCTACTGGGCAAATACGGTGTCTTGTGGTTTTCAAAGCAAACCCTCACTTCGACACAGCTCAAAAATTTCAGTAGCACCTTTGGCACACTTGAGGTCAACGTGGCCAACATGTATCAAGAGCCCGGTATCCCCGAAGTGATGATTTTGTCGAACAAGAAAGTTGACGGCAAACCCTTAGGCTTGGCCGATGCCGGGCAAGACTGGCATACCGATATGTCTTACAGCAAGATGATCGCGTTTACCAACGTGTTGTACGGCATTGAAATCCCACACCGCGATGGCAAGCCACTAGGCAACACCGAATTTTCAAACATGCGGGCTGCCTACGTTGCGCTACCAGACGAGTTAAAAAAGAAACTCGATGGCATGACCGTACTGCACGACTTTAATAAGTTTTGGGAAAACATGCGCAAGCAGCCCGGTTGCACACGCCCACCGCTCACTGAAGCGCAGTTAAAGGCTAAGCCGCCCGTTTCACACCCGATCTTTTTGACGCATCCGATTACGGGCGAAAAAATTCTGTATGCCAACCCTGGCTATGCCATGCGCATTAACGAACTGCCCGAAAAAGAAAGCGACGAGATCCTGAACTTTTTGTTTGAGCACCAATTGCAGCCGCAGTTTCGCTATCGCCACCTGTGGACAGCTGGCGACGTGCTGATGTGGGACAACATGGGTACCATCCACAACGCGGTTGCCGACTACGCGCCCGATGAACATCGCTTTATCAAGCGCTGTCAGGTCATGGCAGACCGATATTTTCCGATGGCTGCTTAAGGTTTTAAAGGGTGAAAAAATAATGAGAAAAACCAACATCGCCCTATTGCTAAGCGCACTGTGCGTCTTTGGATCGGTGGCACAAGCGCAAACCACCACCTATCCCAATCAAACCATCAAAGTGTTGGTTGGCTTTGCAGCCGGTGGGCCTGCTGATGTGATTGGTCGGATTGTGACGCAACACATGTCGGGCACGCTTGGGCAATCAATGGTGGTCGAAAACCGTACCGGCGCTAACTCGCTGATCGCCACAAAAGAGGTCGCCAAAGCCATCCCCGATGGCTACACACTTTTGTTTGCGTCGCTGTCGCATAACGTCAATCGTGTGCTGCTCAAAGAGAAGGCTGAATACGATCCGCTCGAAAATTTTGCGCCAATTTCCTTAGGCGCGGTGTTGCCGCTAGTCGTAGTCACCGCGCCCGACTCGCCTTACAAGACCGTTGCAGACTTGGTGGCAGCAGCCAAAAAAAGCCCCGACAGCATTAGCTATGGCTCGGCAGGCAATGGGGGGTCAGCCCATTTAGCGGGTGCCTTAACGGCCACGGTGGCCGGGGTCAAGATGCTGCACGTGCCGTTTCGTGGCAATGCACCGGCGCTCACTGAAGTGATGGCTGGGCGCGTGTCGTTTATGTTTTATCCAATGATTGGCATTGCCAATATGGTGGCCGACAAGCGTTTGAAGATCTTAGCCGTTGGCACCGGCAAGCCTATGCCAGAGTTTCCGGGCGTGCCCACGATGGATGAGTCGGGTTACAAAGATTTTGAACAGACTGCGCCGTGGGTTGGATTGTTGGCGCCAGCCGGCACACCCGAGGCCATCATCAATAAGCTCAATGCGGCGATGAACGTGGCGCTTAAGCAACCTGAAGTGATTAAGCGGATGAAGGATTTAGGCGCCACGCCAAGCGGTGATTCGCCGGCAGAATTCAGGGCGTATCTGGCGCAAGATCTTGAGCGTTGGAGCAAGGTTGTTCAGGCTTCGGGGATTCAGGCTGAATAACTCGCCGTTTGTGTCGAATCACAAGTCTAAGCAATCCCCGACAGGCATGCCACGAAACACAACGCTGATTGAGGCGTTAGGACTGTTTAGCGCTCAGTGGCTGCATGCCCCAAGTCACCAACAACCAAAGCGCCGATAGCGCACAGGCGGCCCAAAATACGGCGCTGGCACCACCCCACACCACCAAAGCGCCGCCCAGGCTGCCGCCCAAAAACAAGCCGGCAGCTTGAGCCGTGTTGTAGAACCCGAGCGCCAAGCCCTTAAGCTCGGGCGGTGCCACGCGAGACACTAACGAGGGTTGCAGCGCTTCAAGTACGTTAAACATTACAAAAAACGCCGTCAGCCCTGCCGCTAACAGATAAAAACCTTGGCTCGCTAAAGGCAACAACGCGAACACCACTACCAGACCCGCAACGGCTAAACGCAGCATCGCACGATGCGCACGTTTTTTTTCAGCTACAAAAATCAAGGGCACCATGAAAATAAACGACCCAAAAATCACGGGTAAGTAGACTTTCCAGAGCTCGGCTGAGCTCAAGCCGCCAAGCTTAATAAACAAGGGCGGCACCACCACAAACATCGCCACCTGAATCAGATGGAGACAAAACACCCCAAAATTCAAACGTAATAAATCGATGTGAGTAAGCACTTGCATAGGCCGAGCAGGCTGTGCAGGCTTAGCTGCTGGTGGCACGACCGGCACCACAAAGCGGGCGACCGCCAAGCACACCACCCCCAGCAACGCGATACTCCAGAACAAACCTGCCAGGCCCCCTGCGCCCACAATCAAGGGGGCCAAGACCAGGGCAAGTGCAAAGGACAAGCCAATCGAGCCGCCCACCATCGCCATCGCACGGGTACGCACCTCGGGCCGGGTGGCGTCTGCCAGCCAAGCCGTGACGGCCGCCGAGATCGCGCCCGAGCCCTGCACCGCACGACCAATCGTGATCCAAAAAATATCGTTCGACAGTGCACAGATCACACTACCCGCCACAAACAACAGCAGCCCGATCAGCACCACAGGCCGCCGCCCCCAGCGATCAGACGCCAGCCCAAACGGGATTTGCATACAGGCCTGCGTCAGCCCATACATGCCTAAAGCCAACCCCACCCGCGCTGGATCATCGCCGCCGGCAAGACCCAAAGCGGCAACCGAAAACACGGGTAACAGCAAAAACAAACCCAGCATACGCGCCGCAAACAAGCCCGCGAGCGCAAAACTGGCGCGACGCTCGGTAGGGGTCAAAGACAACGGCTGGGTGTCAGACATCAAACTCTTGCTTCAAAGTGGTGGGCAGGTAGGCTGCGGTAGCCTCAGGGCGTTATAGTACCAAGTTGCCTTGCGTAAACGTCGCGGCAACTGAAATACACAACCCAGCACAGGCCACATGGAAGAAATCCGTATTCGGGGTGCGCGCACTCATAACCTCAAAAACGTGTCACTTGACCTGCCGCGCCACAAGTTAGTGGTCGTGACGGGCTTATCGGGGTCAGGCAAGTCATCCCTTGCCTTTGATACGCTTTATGCCGAGGGGCAGCGCCGTTACGTTGAAAGCTTGTCAGCTTACGCACGCCAGTTTTTGCAGTTAATGGATAAACCCGACGTCGACTTAATCGAAGGGTTGTCGCCTGCGATTTCAATCGAGCAAAAGGCCGCTGGGCATAACCCACGCTCAACCGTTGGCACCATCACCGAAATCCACGACTATCTGCGCCTGCTCTTTGC
>CAIZGG010000351.1 GCA_903932425.1 uncultured beta proteobacterium
CCGAGCGGTCACGTCTTGACGATTCGCGAAGTCAGGCTTTCGGCTGGTGCGGGCTTTGTGGTGATGGTATGCGGTGACATCATGACGATGCCGGGGTTGCCTGCTGTGCC
Organism: uncultured beta proteobacterium; assembly: GCA_903932425.1. GTDB lineage: Bacteria > Pseudomonadota > Gammaproteobacteria > Burkholderiales > Burkholderiaceae_B > Zwartia. Next base: position 111 of record CAIZGG010000351.1, read on the forward strand.
TGCGGCGAATGGGATTGATGTGAATGATGCGGGACAGATTACTGGGTTGTCTTGATTTGTTGCTGGCGACTCTCTAAAAACAGAATCTCGCAACAAAAGATCACAGCCACCTGCCCAGCGCCAGAAAAGGCTACCAAGCCAGAAGCCCCCCCCGAAGCAAAGCCCTACTTCACGACCACCGGAATCCCAGCAATCCGTGCCGACCACTCTTTTGGCCCAGTCGTATGCACTGAAGTACCATTCGAATCGACCGCCACCGTTACCGGCATATCGACCACATCAAACTCATAAATGGCCTCCATGCCCAGGTCAGCAAAGCCAATCACCTTGGCCGACTTAATCGCTTTGGACACCAAATACGCTGCCCCACCGACTGCCATCAAATAAGCAGACTTGTGCTTACGAATAGACTCGATCGTTGCCTCGCCACGCTCTGACTTGCCAATCATCACCGCCAAGCCAGTTTGCTCGAGCATCATGTCGGTAAACTTATCCATGCGTGTCGAAGTGGTTGGGCCAGCGGGGCCAACGACCTCATCGCCCACTGGGTCGACAGGGCCGACGTAGTAAATCGCTTTGCCGTGAAAATCAACGGGCAATTTTTCGCCTTTGGCCAACATATCTTGAATACGCTTGTGCGCGGCATCTCGGCCCGTCAACATTTTGCCGCTGAGCAGCAAAGTTTGACCAGGTTTCCAGCTGGCAACTTCTTCGGGTGTGAGCGTGTTTAGATCAACCTGATGCGACGTTTTGTAATTAGGTGCCCATTTGACATCCGGCCAGTCAGACAACGAAGGACGATGCAAGTGCGCAGGACCCGAACCATCGAGTTCAAAGTGACCATGACGCGTCGCGGCACAGTTTGGGATCATCGCAACAGGAAACGATGCGGCGTGCGTTGCAAAGGTTTTAATCTTGACGTCAAGCACGGTCGTCAAGCCACCTAAGCCCTGCGCGCCAATACCAAGGCCATTGACCTTTTGATACAACTCAATCCGTAACTCTTCTATTTTGTTGCTGGGCCCACGCTCAAGCAGTTCGTACATGTCGAGGTCTTCCATGAGCGACTGCTTAGCCATCAACACGGCTTTTTCAGCAGTGCCACCAACGCCAATCCCCAACATGCCTGGCGGGCACCAGCCCGCGCCCATCGTCGGTACCGTTTTTAATACCCAGTCAACGATCGAGTCGTTCGGGTTCAACATGGCCAGCTTGGATTTGTTTTCAGAGCCACCACCTTTGGACGCAACCTGTACCTCAACCTTATCCCCCTGCACCAGCTCAACATTGACGATACATGGCGTATTGTCTTTGGTATTTTTACGCAAGAAGATTGGGTCATCCAAGACCGACGCACGTAAGGGATTTTCTGGATTCAGGTAACCACGACGAACGCCTTCGTCACAGAGTTCTTGAATGCTCTTTTTTGTATTGAAACGAACATTCATGCCGATTTTCAAAAACACGTTGACGATACCTGTGTCTTGGCAAATCGGCCGGCGACCCTCAGCACTCATGCGTGAGTTTGTCAAAATTTGAGCCATCGCATCTTTTGCGGCTGGACTTTCTTCGCGCTCGTAGGCACGGGCCAAATGTTTAATGTAGTCAGCAGGATGGTAATAGCTGATGAACTGAATAGCATCTGCAATCGACGAAACTAAATCTTCTTCTTGAATAATGACCGACATAAAGGCACCTGATAGGAAAAGGAGCTAATCAAAAATAAATGAAACCGTGACAGCGTTCAATGACAAAAGCACTTCAAAATCTATTTTCCTTGCCAGACCGGCTTACGCTTTTGCGCAAAAGCAGTTGCGCCTTCTTTGGCGTCATCTGACATAAAAATGTGATGAATCAATGGGCGTTGCAGATCGAACATTTCGTCAGCCGCAAAATCGCCGCCTTGGTTCACCACGCTTTTAGAGGTTTGCACTGCCAAAGGGCCATTTTCGCAGATTCTTTGGGCGAGTTTGATCGCCTCAGAGAGCGCCTGCCCTGGATCAGTCAGCACGTTAATCAAACCATACTGGTGGGCACGCGGTGCAGGCAGCATATCGCCGGTCAGGATGATTTCCATGGCGATGTGATACGGAAGCTGGCGCGGCAGGCGTAATAATCCGCCCGAACCAGCCACCAAGCCTCGTTTAACCTCTGGCAGACCGAACATAGCGTTGTTCGCGGCCACCACCAAATCACACGCCAGCACCATCTCAAACCCACCGGCGACCGCGTAACCTTCAACCGCAGCAATCAAGGGTTTTTTAGGCGGGGCTTCATTTAATCCGCCAAAGCCTTTCCCTTCGACCAGAGCGCGTTTGCGCGTCTGTGCAAAATCTTTTAAGTCCATACCCGAACTGAAGGTGGCCCCCGCCCCTGTCAGGATTGCGATACGGATATCGTCACGCGCATCCAGCTCATCAAAGGCTGCCGACAACTGATGCGCGGTTTCAACACTAATGGCATTGCGCGCCTCGGGACGATTGATCGTAATAATCTGAATTGCGTCGAGGTATTCGACATTTACCAGTGCTGACATACTGACTCCTTTAGCGTATCCCGAATCATAGGCGATTCGCTCCCCAAACTCGCCCAAACACCAGACTTTCGGTGCGAATCATGCCAACAGACTGGCTGTTACCCGTTCGCCCTGCCCCACGGTAAAATGACTGATTAAATAGCCCTCACCACGTTCATACCTTCATGCTCACTTTTCAGCAAATTATTCTGCGTCTTCAAGAGTACTGGGATCAGCAGGGCTGTGCCCTCCTGCAACCCTACGATATGGAGGTGGGCGCGGGCACCTCGCACACGGCAACCTTTCTGCGTGCCATTGGGCCAGAGCCCTGGCGCGCTGCTTACGTACAGCCCTCGCGACGCCCAAAAGACGGACGCTACGGAGAAAACCCCAACCGGTTGCAACACTACTATCAGTACCAAGTGGTACTCAAGCCTGCGCCCCCAGATATTCTGGATTTGTACATTGGCTCACTCGAGGCACTCGGTATCCGTCCAACTGAACACGACATTCGTTTTGTCGAGGATGATTGGGAAAACCCCACGCTTGGCGCCTGGGGACTGGGCTGGGAAGTTTGGCTCAACGGAATGGAAGTGACCCAATTTACTTATTTTCAGCAAGTAGGTGGTTTGGATTGCACCCCGACTACTGGCGAAATTACCTACGGACTCGAGCGCCTGGCCATGTACTTACAAGGCGTTGAAAGCGTGTACGACCTGGTCTGGACAACCGGACCAAAAGGCTCAGTGCTGTATCGCGACGTATTTCACCAAAATGAGGTCGAGCAGTCGACCTACAATTTTGAGTACTCTGATGCTGAGATGCTTTTTAGACACTTCACTGATCACGAAACGAACGCCAAGCGTCTCATCGACATTCCGCTTGCCTTACCCGCCTACGAGGCAACGCTCAAGGCCGCGCACACCTTCAACATGTTAGATGCCCGTGGTGCGATTAGCGTCACCGAACGCGCCGCATATATCGGACGTATCCGCAATCTGTCGCGCGCTGTCGCGCAAGCCTATTACGACTCGCGAGAACAATTGGGGTTTCCGATGTTGCTTGGTGACAGCGCAACACTCCACTCGACAGAAAAAGGGGCTCAGCCATGACGCAAATTAGCAAGCCCCTGCTCATCGAGCTATTTACAGAAGAGCTACCGCCCAAAGCCTTGCCGAGGTTAGGTCAGGCTTTTGCTCAAGGGATTCACGACGCCTTGCACGCTCAGGGCCTTGTTGCAACGGCAAGCACCACCACGTCTTTCGCGTCTCCGCGCCGCCTCGCCGTTCGTCTGTCACAAGTGTTAGCGCTTGCACCCGAACAAAGCTTCGTTGAAAAGCTCATGCCGGTGAAGGTCGGGATCGATGCTCAAGGCCTGGCGACACCAGCCTTACAAAAAAAACTTGCCGCCAAAGGCTGGTCGGATATGCCCGTCAGCGCGCTCGAGCGTGAGTCTGACGGCAAGCAAGAATATTTGGTGGCGCGTGGCACCGCACCCGGTGCCGCACTAACCGACGTGCTGCAAGCAGCGATCGAGGCTGCGATTGCCGCCTTGCCAATTCCGAAGGTCATGAAATATCAACTGGCAGACGGTATCACTTCAGTCAAATTCGTACGACCGGCACATGCCTTGATCGCACTGTTTGACACACAGGTCATCCCTGCAACCGTTCTGGGCTTGCAAGCAGGGCGCATCAGTTTTGGGCATCGCTTTTTACACCCCTCAGCGATCAGCATCGATAGCGCTGACAGCTATGAACAGCAACTTGCGCACACCGGCCATGTTATCGCTTCATTCGCTGCGCGCCGCGAAAAAATCCAATCACTACTCGCAACAGAAGCACAAAAACTCAACGCGACCCTCGGACACGACCCTGCAGTGGACGCCTTGCTTGACGAGGTAACCGCTCTGGTTGAGGCGCCCGTCGTCTATGTTGGCGCCTTTGAAGAGCGCTTTCTGCAAGTGCCCCAAGAATGTCTGATTTTGACCATGCGTTTAAATCAAAAATACTTTCCGCTCTTCAATCCAACATCGGGCGCGCTGACCAATCAGTTTCTGATCGTCAGCAACATGCCTACCGACAATCCTGTAGCGATTATTGAAGGCAACGAGCGGGTGGTGCGGCCACGCCTGGCGGATGCACAATTCTTTTTCGATACTGACCGCAAAACGCCTTTGCATGAGCGGGTGCCGCAACTCGCCTCAATTGTTTATCACAACAAGCTTGGGACCCAATTGCAGCGCGTCGCGCGCGTACAGACAATTGCAGCCTGGCTAGCGCGCACATTAGGCGCAGACAGCGCTTTGGCCGAACGTGCGGCAATGCTTGCCAAAGCCGACCTCAACACCAACATGGTCGGCGAGTTTCCCGAGCTTCAAGGGATTATGGGTTCGTATTACGCTCGCGCCGATCACGAACCCGACGAAGTTGTACAAGCGCTGGCTGAACAATACAAAATACGCCTCGAGCAGCCCGTGACTGCGACCAACATGACCGCAGCAATCCTGTTTATGGCAGAGCGCGCCGAGACCCTTATCGGCATTTGGGGGATTGGACTCGCGCCGACCGGCGAACGCGACCCCTTCGGTCTGCGCCGTGCCGCCCTGGGCCTGATCAGTGGCTTTGAACAATTAACCGCAGGTGGTTTTTTACCCATTCAGCAAAACGGTCCCTTAACGCTTGAGGGGTTGTTACAGGCTACTGCACACACCTTTGAGCCCACGGCGTTAGCCCAAACAACGGTTGCTGAGGTACAGGCGTTCATCATTGAACGGCTGCGCAATCAGTTAATCACGCAACTTGATCGCAACGCCATTGAAGCGGTGCTTGCCATTGCACCACCTTTGCATCAAATACTGGCACGTGTGCAAGCCGCTGCGACCTTTGCTCAGGGCCCAGATGCTGCTAGCTTGGCGGCTGCCAACAAGCGTATTGGTAATCTGCTTAAAAAAGCTGAAGCAGGTCTGCAGCCCCTTAACCAAGCCTTGCTCACAGAGCCCGCCGAGCAGGCGCTGGCCAGCACAATCTCCCAACTGCAGCCCGTTGCGCAACAACACCTGGATGCGGGCGACTATCAAGGCGCCATGGCGACACTTGCGCGGGCACGCGCCCCAGTTGATGCGTTTTTCAATGACATCATGGTAATGGCTGATGATCTGGCCGTTCGCAACAACAGGCTGGCGCTGCTTGCTCAGCTGCACGGCCTGATGAACCAAGTCGCCGACATTTCAAGGCTCGCGGCATGAAGCTGATTATTCTGGATCGCGACGGGGTGATCAACCACGATAGCCCCGACTATATCAAGCACCCAGACGAATGGATTGCGTTGCCGGGTAGTCTGCAGGCGATTGCGCGGTTGCATCAGGCTGGCTATACCATCGCGGTGGCTTCAAACCAGTCGGGTCTGGCGCGCGGCCTGTTTGATCTCACTACACTGACAGCCATTCATCAGAAGCTTCGCAAAGAATTAGGGCAACTGGCAGGTGCGATTGATGCTTTTTTTATCTGCCCGCATGGCCCAGACGAGCAGTGCGTGTGCCGCAAGCCTCTACCCGGGCTCTTTGAAGATATTGCAAAGCGCTACGACACTGAGCTCATCGGCGTACCAGCGGTCGGCGATTCGCTGCGCGACCTTCAGGCAAGTGCGGCCGTGGGCTGTACGCCGTGGCTTGTGCAAACTGGAAATGGCCCCAAAACCCTCAGGCAAGGCGATCTGCCCGAAGGCACCCGACACGCAAACGATTTGGCTCACGCCGTTGATCAAATTTTGACTCAGGCGGCCTGACATCATGCTGGTCCTACGCGCCACACTTTACGCTTTGTTTTTGCTACTGACTGTCATCCCGTACGCGTTCGCCTGCCTGCTTTGGTCTCCCTTGCCTCTGCACTGGCGCTATAAATTGACAATGGGCTGGCCGCAACTGGCAGCGTGGGGAGCCAAAATGATTTGCGGCATCCGCTGGCAAGTCTTAGGAACTGAAAACCTTCCAGATGGTCCCGCAATTGTGCTTTCAAAGCATCAGTCTGCTTGGGAAACCCTCTTTTTACCCTCGCACCTGCCAAGACAAATCTGCTTTGTGTACAAGAAAGAATTGCACCGCGTGCCATTTTTCGGTTGGGGCATCGCCCTGCTGGGCATGATTCCGATTGACCGCAGCAAGGGTCGTGACGCCTTCGAGCAGGTCGTGAAAATTGGACAACAACGCTTAGACGAAGGTCGCTGGCCACTTTTGTTTCCAGAGGGCACACGCATTGCCCCAGGCAAAATGGGACGCTTCAAAATGGGTGGAGCCTTGCTCGCCACCCGTACCGGTGCACCCGTCATTCCGATTGCTCACAATGCAGGTGAATTGTGGCCACGCAATGCCTTCATTAAAAAACCAGGTCTCGTCACGGTATCCATTGGTCCTGCGATCCCTTCGATCGGTCTGACTCCAGAAGAGTTGAATACAAAGGTATTTGCCTGGATCGAGGCTGAAATGCACCGCCTGAGCCCAGAGCGGTACCCCAAGCCATGAGCCAACTCGAGCTTTTGCTTTCAGACACGACCACCCCCACGCCGGCTTGGCTGGTTGCTCCTGAAACCATTCCGCTCGGTGGCAAGTGGCGAGTCGTGCGCCATGGTGATCAGTCAGTCGGTTTCGTTTTAGTGCGCTCGCGACGCCGCAGCATTGGCTTTACCATCATTGACGAAGGTCTGCGCATCACGGCCCCGAACTGGGCCACCTTAGGCCAGATCGACGAGGCTGTGGTTGAAAAAATGCCTTGGATTTTATCCAAGCTCCAAGACTGGCAAGCACGTAAAGCACAGCTGGCAATGGCGCACACGCGCTGGAAATCTGGTGGACAACTGCCCTACATGGGCTGTCAAATCACCTTGCAGCTTGGGGTGCCGGGCCCTCATGTTCCGCACGGCCGGGCACATTTCGATGGCAACCCCGAAGCCCCTGAAGCAGGTCAAACTCTTTGGCTCCCGCTGCCAAACGACGCCGATACACATCGCCTGCGAGAGATGACGCAAGCTTGGCTGCAAACGCGCGCTGCGGCCTGGTTCGGTCAGCGTATCCACTATTTTTTAGATAAAACCGGTTTAACGATTCGCCGTTGGCGACTCTCCTCAGCGGCAACCCGCTGGGGGTCGTGCACAAGCGATGGCAATATCATGCTGAACTGGCGTTTGATTCATTTTTCGCCGATGGTCATCGACTATGTGATCGCACACGAACTGGCGCACTTACGTGAAATGAACCACAGCCATGATTTTTGGTCAGAGGTGCAGCAACTTTATCCCGATTACCAAGCTGCCAAACAAATGCTGCAAAGACACACACCCGAGGGTGTGCCTGAAATTTAATTTTTTGTTTTTTAGGAATAATCATGCGAATTCTTCACACCATGGTGCGCGTTGGTAACCTTGAGCGTTCGATCGAGTTTTATACCAAAGTGCTGGGTATGCGCTTGCTGCGCAATACCGAGTACCCAACGGGACGCTTCACCAATGCCTTTGTTGGGTATCAAGACGAGCATGAAGGCCCCGTTCTTGAGCTGACCTATAACTGGGATACAAGTGCCTACGATCTGGGTACCGGCTATGGCCATATAGCACTTGAAGTCGACAACGCTTATGAGGTGTGCGACAAAGTGCGCGAGCGCGGCGGCAAGGTCACTCGTGAGGCAGGCCCAATGAAACACGGCACCACGGTGATCGCGTTTGTTGAAGACCCAGACGGCTACAAAATCGAATTTGTACAAAAAAAGACAGCCTAAGCGTTCAACGTGAAAATCGTCATCGCCCCCGACTCGTTTAAAGAGAGCCTCTCGGCACCTGAGGTGGCCGCAGCCTTGGCCCGTGGCGTCAAACGCGCTGCCCCCCAAGCGCTCGTCATCTGTGTGCCCATGGCCGATGGCGGCGAGGGTACCGTTCAGGCAGTCCTTGGCGCAACGCAAAGTGAACGGCGTAGCCATGTCGTGCAAAACGCGTTAGGGCAACCCATCGAAGCGCAGTGGGCCTTACTGCCAAACCAGACTGCGGTCATTGAAATGGCGTGTGCCGCGGGGCTTGAGCACATTGCCTCGTCGCAGCGCGATGCCTTGCGGGCAACCACCTTTGGGGTGGGCGAACTCATCAAGCATGCACTTGACGAGGGTGCACGCCACATCGTCTTAGGCTTAGGGGGCTCGGCCACCAACGACGCTGGGGCGGGGATGCTGAACGCCCTAGGTTTAAATTTACGTGATGCGCAGGGTTCACCTCTTGCTCCCGGAGGCGCGGCGTTAGCCAAGCTTCACTCAATCGACGCTAGTCAGTTTGACCCGCGTTTAAAGCAGACAAAAATTACCATCGCCTCAGATGTCAACAATCCACTGTGCGGCCCACTGGGCGCCTCGGCGATCTTTGGCCCGCAAAAAGGTGCGACGCCTGAACAGGTTCAAACGCTTGATGCTGCCTTAGGACATTTTGCGGATCTCTGCGCACAGCACCTTGGACACGATCGGCGTGACGCCGCGGGCTCTGGTGCCGCAGGAGGCGTTGGCTTTGCTGCACACGCCTGGATGCAGAGCACCTTTAGACCGGGCGCTGCCGTCATTGCAGAAATTGGTGGGCTTGAGCAAGCGGTGCAAGGCGCCTCGTTTGTCATCACCGGCGAAGGTCGAATGGACGCTCAAACACTGCTTGGGAAAACCCCCATGGGCGTCGCACAAATTGCGCAGCGCGCCGGTGTGCCCACGATCGCGATTGCAGGCTCTTTAGGAGCTGGTTATCAAGGACTATATCGGGTGGGGATTGAGGCCGCTTTTAGTTTGGTGTCTGGCCCGATGAGTTTGACTCAAGCCTGCGAAAACGTTGCAGTCTTACTGGAAGATCGCGCAGAAGACGTGGTCAGGCTATGGCTAACTGCGGCGAAGCACTAGACTAGGCGCGTACCCCAGCCGTATACAACGCATCCGCCATCGCGATGAACTTAGGTACAGACACTTGTTCTGCGCGCCACGTTGGTGCGATTTGCAACACATCCCATGGGATCAGTGGCGTCCAGGCCCCCAAAACACCTCGCAACATCTTTCGCCGTTGCGAAAAGGCACGCAACACCACTGCGGCAAACAATGATTCGTCAACAGCGCGTACGCGCGTCTTTGCCAAAGGCATCATGCGTACGATTGAAGAGGTGACGCGTGGCGCTGGATCAAAAGCCTCGGGCGCGACATCAAAGATTTTTTCAATGGCGTACCGGTACTGCAACATCACGGACAAGCGACTGTAATCGCCCGACCCAGGCTCGGCAACCATGCGGTCAACCACTTCTCGTTGAAGCATAAAATGCTGATCGACAATATGATCTGCGTACTCGACCAGAGAAAAAA
>CAIZGG010000352.1 GCA_903932425.1 uncultured beta proteobacterium
CGTCTAAAGTTTGCACTAGCCTCTGTTTTTTTTGTTGCATTGCAAGTGAATAGTCAGGCGCAAGCGCAGACGTATCCAACGCAACCCATACGCATTGTGATTGGTTATGCAGCGGGGGGCACCACCGATATCCTGGCACGATCGCTGGCCGAGCAATTGTCAAAAATTCTTGGTCAGTCCGTCATCGTTGAAAATAAAGCAGGCGCTGCGGGCAACCTCGCGGCAGCCTACGTGGCCCAGGCCAAGCCCGATGGCCATGTGTTGTTTATGGCAACCTTGGCCAGTCACGGTATTAATCCGGCGTTGTACAAAACAGGTTTAGGCTACGACCCCGTTAAGAGTTTCGAGCCAGTGTCGATGGTGGCCGCGATCCCGATGTTATTAGTGGTGAACCCAAAATTACCGATTCAGTCGGTACCAGATCTGATCGCTTACGCCAAAAAGAATCCGGGCCAATTGAATTACGCTTCGAGCGGTAACGGCTCGCCGGTGCATTTAGCAGGGGCGATTTTTGCTGATGCCGCCAAAATTGATGTCGCGCATATTCCGTACCGAGGTGGTGCGATTGCGAACACCTCGGTGATGAGTGGCGATACGCAATATACCTTTGCCAGTATGCCGGCTGCTTTGCCTCAGGTTCAAGCAGGTAAGTTGAGAGCCTTGGCGGTCACCACCAAAGCTCGCTCGCCACAGTTGCCTGATATCCCTTCTGTTGAAGAGGCGGGAAGCTTGCCTGGTTATGACATCAACACGTGGGACGCTTTATTGGCGCCCAAGGGAACCTCGCCTGAAGTGATTGCAAAATTAAATGCAGCGGTCAGGCAGGCGTTGCAGTCACCTGAATTAGCAAAACGCTTTGAAGGTGAGGGCGCGGTGCCGGATACCAGCACACCGCAGGCCTTAGCAACATATATCGATGCCGAGTTATCGAAGTGGGCTGCAGTCGTTGCGCGCACGCCGATTAAGGTCGATTGATGACGGCAGAATTGTGGCACCAGTTGTTTCCGTCGATCGCTGTATTTATATGGTTAAGCGTCGCAGTGTTAATCGCCGGCACGGTACGCTCGTTTACGGGTTTCGGCGGTGGTTTGGTCTTAGCACCCCTGTTTAGTTTGTTTATGGCACCCGCCGATATGGTGGTGGTCGTGCTGTTGCTAAATTTTGTGATTTCGCTGCAGACTTTGCCGCAAACGTGGCACACCACCAATTGGAAGATGGTGTGGTCTGTGTCGATCCCCGCACTCGTGGGCGTGCCACTAGGTGTGTGGTTAATCGAGTGGCTTGATCCTGTTGTTACGCGCCGTTTTATTGGTGTGATCGTGGCGGGTTTAGCTGCCGTCATGTTGATCGGCTGGCAATACAACGGTGCGCGCGGTAAGTTTCAAGATTGGTTTGTGGGCTTGACTAGTGGCGCGTTGACGGCGATGGCTGGTGTGGGCGGCCCACCGCTCGTATTGTATTTTTTATCAGATAAGACGATTACCCCTGTTGTGCTGCGCTCGTTTTTTATGATGTTTTTTGCTTTTATTCAGCTTAGTACGATGGCAGCGTTTTTATATAAAGACCTAATTACGACTAAGCAAATTCTGTACTCGGCCTCGTTTATGCCGGTATATTTTTTGTCGGCTGTGATTGGAAGCTATCTGTTTCGTCGCGCGCTCAATCGCGCGGGTTTGATTAAACGTTTGTCGTTGTGGTTTTTGTTGATCGTCGGTTCGTTCACGATTGTGATTTGACGAGGTGAAGCTTGCCTAAGCAAGCATTTCGCCTGACCGCTGGAGAAGCTTTGAAACATTCAATTTTGCTGTTCGGGGCCAATGGTCAGGTGGGACATGCGTTGCAGACTTCACTGAGCGGCTTGGGTGACGTGATTGCTTGTACGCGCGAACAGATCGATTTCAGTCAGTCAACCGAAATAGTCACTGCAGCGCTTGGTGCGCTAACGCAACGCTATCAGCCTTCTGTGATTGTGAACGCAACCGCTTATACGGCAGTCGATCGTGCGCAGTCTGAACCTGAACTCGCGCAGCGCATCAATGCGATTGTGCCCGGCTTGATCGCCCAGGCGGCGCAAAAGACGGGTGCCTGTGTAGTGCACTTCTCAACCGATTACGTGTTTAAGGGTGACAAGACTTCACCCTATGTTGAAACTGATCAGACCGACCCGCAATCGGTCTACGGCCAAACTAAATTAGACGGTGAACATGCGGTTGCGAGCGCTTGTGCTCGCCATCTTATTTTTCGTACCTCATGGGTGGTTAGCGCTCATGGCGGTAATTTTTTAAAAACAATGCTTAAGCTTGCGCAAGAGCGAGATGCTTTAAATGTCGTGGCTGATCAAGTTGGGGCGCCCACTTCGGCGAACCTGCTGGCAACGGTTACCACGCAGATATTGCACGCACTGGCGGAGCAACCAGGCACTGATCCCCGATGGGGCTTGTATCATTTGGTGGCTGCAGGCCATACAAACTGGCATGCCTACGCCTGCTACGTGATCGCACAAGCCCGAGCGGCGGGTTGGCCGATCAAGATCCAAGATCAAGCGATTAGCCCGATTGCCACAAAAGATTACCCTGTTGCCGCGCCTCGCCCACTCAACTCGCGCCTTGATACTCAGAAGCTCTGCAAGGCGTTTAATCTGACGCTGCCCGAATGGCGTATTGGAGTTGATGAGGTATTGCAGGCGCTAAAATCGCCGGCATGACGACCAAAATCCTGATTGTGCGCACCTCGTCGCTGGGCGACTTGGTGCACATGTTGCCCGCTATTTCTGATATTGCTCAACACGTGCCGGGCGCACAGATTGATTGGCTGGTTGAAGAGTCGTTTGCATCCATTCCCGCGTGGCATCCTGGGGTCAATCAAGTGCTGCAAGTCGCGCATCGCCGCTGGCGTCGCGCTTGGTGGTCTAAGCAAGTCAGACGTGAGCGTCAAGCGTTCGAAGCGGATTTGCGCGCCAGGCAATACGACATCGTGTTGGATATGCAGGCCTTGCTCAAGACAGTGTGGTGGGTGCGTATGGCCAACGGTGTCAAACACGGACTCGACTGGCGCTCTGCGCGCGAGCCTCTGGCTACCTTGTTTTATAACGTGCGTCATCGCGTCGAATTTTGGCAGCCTGCCGTGACGCGGCAGCGTTTGTTGGCGGCGAGTGCCTTTGGTTATCCAGTGCAAGGCGCGCCTGATTTTGGGTTGCAAAGGTTTGACCTGCAGGCGCAAGAAACGCGAAGGCAAGCGTTGCCCTATGCGATGATTATGCCGTCGGCAAGTCGCGACGATAAATTATGGCCGGTGCCAGACTGGCATGCCGTTTTTGATGTGTTGAGCAAGCGTGGTCTGAGGTTAAAACTCTTAGCGGGCAATCAGATCGAGACCGAGCGCGCGCAGGCTTTGATTGAAGGCCGTTCAAACGCCGAGGTATTGCCGCGTGGCACCTTAACTGAAACGGCCCACCATCTAGCGGGCGCGACCTTAATGGTTGGCTTGGATAGTGGGCTGACGCATTTATCGGCTGCGCTTGGGCGCCCAACCATCGGGATTTATAAGGCGTCAACGCCGGTACGAACCCCCTTAGTGAGTGCGGCGTATACAGCCAGCCTGGGCGATCGAGGGCAACCCCCCTCAAGGCAGGCGGTACTTGCTGCAATTGAGCAAGCTCTGCGCTAGTATTACGCGATGCCATTAAAAATCTACACCTTTCTTTTAAGATTAGTTGCCCCGCTGCTCTGGGGCTATATGTTTGTGCGGGCACGTCGCGCAGGTGGTGACTGGCAAGTTTTTAGTGCAGAGCGGTTTGGCTCGTATGCGTTACCTTGGGATGGCGAGGCCCCGATTTGGGTGCATGCTGTGAGTCTGGGCGAAACGCGTGCGGCACAAACGTTAATTACGCAGTTTCTGGCCCGCGGTGAGCGGGTGTTGCTCACGCATATGACCGCAACGGGTCGGGCTGAGGGCGCACGCTTGTTTGCGGCCGAGATTGCGGCAGGCCAGTTGCGCCAGCAATGGGTGCCTTATGATTTTTCGGGCGCGACGCAAAAATTCATGCGCCACTATCGGCCGCGCCTGGGTATTTTGATCGAGCGAGAAGTGTGGCCCAATTTGATTGAACAGGCGCAAGCGGCCGCTGTGCCAATGATTTTGGCCAGCGCGCGTTTTTCAGAAAAATCGCAAAAGCAAGTTAGGCAGATCGACAAAGTGTTTTTGACCCTGATGCGTGATGCTTACGCAGGCATTGACCTTACGTTGGCGCAAACAGAAGACGACGCCACGCGCTTGTATGAAGTTGGCGCGCTGAACATTCACGTGGTCGGCAATCTTAAATTTGATGTGGCC
>CAIZGG010000353.1 GCA_903932425.1 uncultured beta proteobacterium
GTGAATTTGAACGCTACTTCAATGTTTTAAAGCACGACATCATCGACCGGCGACTTGCAGAAAAACTTCTAGGGCGCGCCGAGAGACTTGAGGATCTCGTGCGTGTCTCGGGTCTGGAAGGGTTTCGCACAGAGGTGACTCGTGCGCTGCGTTATCCACGACGCTTTCGTCAGGCCTTGCGGGTGTACGAGCGCTTCGGCGTGCAACGCTGGCTTGCCTTTGAGTTGAGTCAGCGCTTTATCGCTTTGATGTCGATGCGCTCAATCGCGCAACAATTGCTCGAATTTGCCGAGACAAAGTTGCCAGAAATTATTGGTGTCAACGCGACTGCCCAAGTGGCGCTGGCACATCGACAACGCCTCGAGCTCGTGCGCGAGGCGCTGCACGCTCTTGAGCTTCAATATCCAACCTATTCGCTTTGGCTGCAAGAACGTTATCTTGGTCGGATTGCCCGAGGCTTGGAGCGCGAGAAATACGCAGAGATGCTCGAGCAGTCGCTGGTCAGTGGTGAGGTGTACGCCGACCTGCTCGAAAAAGCCGAGGCGCGCTGGGATTTTCTCGAGCATGAGCAACCTCTGGATATTGAAATGAGTGCAGCGGCCTTGGTTGCTCGTGTGCCGTTGCTGTCGGACTTGCCCGCACAGGCGTTGAGCGAAGTCACAAAAATGTTGACGCCGCGGCTGTTTTTGCCCGATCAGCTCATATGGGGTCAACAACAGCCGCCTTTCGGCCTTTACATCGTTGCGTCTGGAGCCGTTGTGGTGCTTTTGCCTGATGGCACCCACGCCGAGCTAGGGTCAGGTGAATTTTTTGGCGAACTGGCGCTACTGAGCGCTGAAAAAATCGAAGGCTTTGAAGTTCGCTCTTTGGGATACAGCAAAGTGTTGTGCTTGCCTGCCAAAAGCTTCAATGACCTGTTGGCGCGCAATGCAGGACTCAAAGAAAAAATCGAACGTGTCGCGCAACAGCGTCTGCGTGCGATTCAAGTCTGGCGCGATTACCAAACGAAGTAGGGAAGCGGTGAACGCTCGGTCTAAGCCGAGGCGTCCGTCTGCAGCGATGACACAGTCAGCAATGAAATGAGTCTGAGCCCAACTCATTGCCCAAGGGCGCACGACTTGGTGCTAGACAGCTGCGGGTGCAGAGCGCCTCAGAAGGTCTTCAGTCAAAACAATTGAGGCCTCAAGAGTGAAAGCGCCCTGCGTCAGCATATTTAAAATGGTTGCCGGCGCCATTAACTGAATATCCATGACCTCGCCGTCACGATTTTTAGGCACGACATGCTCTGGCAAGACGCACTCACAGGTCAGAACATCCTCAGCTTGGTAGCCCTCAGGAACCTGCCTTAACATCCGGGCAATCGTTCTGAGGGGCGTGCGGGCGGCAATATCATGCGGCTCGAGACCCGCCTCTTCGTCTGACTCACGCACCAGCCCAACTTGAACGTCTTCTTGGCTGGAAATCAGCCCGCCGACCAGGGTATCCCACATCCCAGGGTCAGTTGCCTTGGTCAGTGAGCGCCTGGCAACCCATAGGTGTCCGTTTTGCGACCAGCCGCTGAGATGCACTGCCCGCGTCAGTAGACCTAGCGGACGAACGACTCCCCGTTCGATCGCCCCGAGGGGGGCGTGACCTGACTGCGCCGCCTGGCCAACGGGAAGCTCTGGCCAGATATCTAACAATTCATTACGCCAGCCGGGCGCACAGCCAGCCTGTCGTAAGGTCGCAGCGACAGTCGCCAAAAGCGAGTTCAACTCATGCCCGGGGCGCATCAGTCGAGCAATATGGGCTGAGTTGTGCAAAATTTCAACCTGCTTGAGCCCCGTAAGCGCCTGAGCGGCTTTTGAAAATAACCACCCGCAACGCTGTCCTAAGATAAAAAGAGGTAATGACTCGGCCTGTGCAGGTTGATTCGCCCGACCTAGCAGGTCGTCAAGCAGCCGTTGAAGGGCGCCGGAATCTAAAGAAATTCTTGGTGAAAGCATAAGGTGATCAGGGGCTTGTTGTGAGATGAGATTGTAGGGCAGCGAGACCTTCTCAGCCACGCTATAATCCTCGGGGTTTAATACGAATATCTTTTATTAATGATTTGCGTTGGTTCAAGGCACCAAAATGCCAAGAGTCCAACAATCCAACAATTTTGTGTAGATAGCGCCTGTTATCCATGTGGCCTTAGTGGTTATGGATGTTGGCACTGAAGCGCAACGTATTCGAGGTTCAGCATGAAGAAGGTCAGAGGGTTACTGGGCGCCTGTGCCATGCTTTTTTGTGGTGTGGTCAGCGCACAAGTTAAAGACATGCCGGGCGGGCCCCGTGTCAATCAGCTTAATTTGCCAGAAGGCGTAACCCAGATCGCCAAAGATATTGCATGGTTGCATTGGTTCATGCTGATCGTGTGCATGGTGATTTTTGTTGCCGTTTTCGGGGTCATGTTTTATTCAATCTGGGCGCACCGTAAGTCGCGCGGCGCCAAAGCCGCCACCTTTCATGAGCACTTAGGTGTTGAAGTCGCCTGGACGGTCATCCCCTTCATTATCGTGATTGCAATGGCCTTGCCGGCCACCCGTACGGTCGTCGCCATGAAAGATACCAGCGGCGCTGATATCACCGTGAAAGTCAGGGGTTATCAATGGAAATGGGGTTATGAATACATTGATGGTCCCGCGGCCGGCGTTAAGTTTTTATCTAATTTAGCGACTCCGCGTGCGCAGATCGAAGGCAAAGAGCCACGCGGTCCGCTGTATCTCATGGAAGTCGACAATCCCTTGGTTGTGCCGATAGGTAAAAAAATCCGTATTGCTGTGACGGGTGGCGACGTGATCCATTCTTGGATGGTGCCTGATTTGGCTGTCAAGCAAGATGCGATCCCCGGCTTTA
>CAIZGG010000354.1 GCA_903932425.1 uncultured beta proteobacterium
CATTGGCGCTGATTTAAAGCATGCAACATTATCTGGGGCCGATCTAACTGGCGCGAATTTGTCTAATGCAGATTTGAGTGGGGCCAATCTTGGTCGCGCTAACCTAAGCGGTGCCTGTTTGGACGGCGCAAATCTAACGGGTGCAATTTTAGATCAGGCACAGCTTGACCGAGCCTCGTTTCAAAATGCGTTGCTAGTTGATACGACGCTTATTGGCGTTCAGATGGGCTCAGCAGATTTTACGAGAGCGAACTTCAACGGTTGCAAACTACTTGGGCTAAAACTGGTTGAGGAGCTTGATGTGACAGATCTGTTGAAAGGAACCTCTGTCAAGCTTGATACGATGTTGAGTCCGATTGATCTGAGTCAGATCAACGCATCTCACACAACTTTTCATAAGGCGGCCCTTGTTGGCTGTGAGGCGCAAGGGGCGCAGTTCTTAGGGGCCGATTTTTTGAATGCTACGTTGGCGCATTGCTCATTGAAGAAATCAAACTTCAGTGAAGCGACTTTTTCTTCAACGAGCGTTGTTTTAGGGTCAAGCTTAGCGCGATCAAATTTCCAACAAGCGACGATCCAGGCAAGTTTCTTTCGAGAAATTGATCTGCAAGGTTGCGATATGCGCGGCGCCAATCTTGGTAAAAGCTACTTTGGCCTCGCAAATATGTCTGAGGTGAACGCCAGTGATGCAAAAGCAGCCGGAGCACGTTTTGAACGAACGAATCTCTCGGGGGGCACGTTTGCATCCGCACAGTTGACCGCTGCGCTGTTTACGGACGCCGAGCTCGCTGGTGCAAGCTTTAACGGCGCCCGTTTGACGTTAGCCGATTTCACCAAGGCCAAATGCGACGATCAGACAGACTTTTCAAATGCAGTGACAACTCAGGCTAAGATGCCTGAGCAGCAATAGGGAATCCGCAGCAATGTTTGCAAATAACATGATGGTCATGAACTTTGGCTTTCCAGATGTCTGTTTGGATGGCATCGTCCCTATACCGTTTCCGAATATTTCCGAAACATTAGAGGCGTTACCGACTGCTCCGAATATTTTGGTTGAATTCACACCCATTCAGACCATGATGTCTTGGGTGCTTATGTCCGAGGGGGACGTTGGCCTGGGCGTAGCCAGTGGAATGTGCATGGGACCGACGATTCCGCTGACAGGCTCGTTTACTGTTCTATCTGAAGCAATGCCAACCACCCGGCTGACCAGCATGAATTTACAAAACTTATCTAATTGCCCTGGTATGTCCATGGTTCCCGGTCAGTTCACCTTTTTATTACTTGCGCCCTGATGCGTAGGCCTTTTTGATTGCGAGTGCGCTAAACCATGAATTCTTCAAAACCTATTTATTGGCGGCAGGGTATTTTTTTACAGCCTCAGCATTTTCAGTACGCAGATGCGTATCACGAAGAGGCTCGGGCAAGGCTGCTGCAATTTACTCATTTGAAGGGAGGGGGCGTTGTTTCATTTAAATTGTCCCCCGAACGATTGCAATCGGGATTTTTAGCTTGTGGTGAGTTTCAGGCGTTAATGCCAGATGGGCAATGGGTAGATATACGACTGAATGCGCGTCTGCCCGATCGTGATATCAGTCGACTCAAACAAAACGACGGTGCCTATAACGTTGCTATTGGTTTGCTGGCATTGAATCCGGGGACGCCTGCTGTTGCAAACAAAGGGTTGGACGGTCGTTTTGAGACAGTGGGCTATAGCGAAGAGTTGCCGGATCTGTATGAAGATACTCCAGATCTAGAGATCGAGCGCTTGTGGTTTAAATTACGCTACCTTGTCGGCAGCGAAATTAAGTCTGCGCAGAACATGACCATCCTGCAGGGGGCTCGTCTGACGGTCGAGGCGGGTGTGGTGAGTATCGACCAAGATTATGCGCCAGCTACTTTGGTCTTTAATGAGATGTCACCGCTTGCTAAGCGCGTACGCTTGATTGTTGACAGTCTCGAAGCGCGTAGTGTCCGATTAGCTGAAATGAGTCGCCCCTGGCGGATGGACGGTGAGCCTGTTGATCCAGCTTGGTTGCGTGATCGGATGGTGCACGCGGAGGTGAGTCAAGCGTTGGCAGAACTCGAACATCGTATGCAGGGGCAGTTACCACCTGAACGACTCTTTGAATCCCTTTTGGTGTTGTGCCGACGTTTGTCGGCAGTAGGCGGCATCAAGTGCCCCAATTTGCCTGTATGGGATCGCGACAATGCGTTTCCCGCCTTTGATCGCCTTGGTGTGATTGTTCAAGCCTTGCTTGAACAACTGCGTAGCGGACCAGACAGCATTGCCGTGTTTAAGTCGCGTGAGGGTTGGCTTGAGGCGCAAGTGCCTTCTGCAGCGCGGGTTGGTGAGCACTCGGTGTATTTGGTATTGCAACAGGTGAGCGAGGCACAATTATTGCAAGCCTCTCCAGCCAAGCTTGCTTCGCTCACTCGGATTGAAACAGTCGTGAGTCGGGCGTTGCCAGGTGTTGCAGTGACAAGGCTTGAGA
The DNA here is from genome assembly GCA_903932425.1 of uncultured beta proteobacterium. Lineage (GTDB taxonomy): Bacteria > Pseudomonadota > Gammaproteobacteria > Burkholderiales > Burkholderiaceae_B > Zwartia. Next base: position 2,496 of record CAIZGG010000354.1, read on the forward strand.
GGGTGCCGTATGGTTTGGGTGAGTCGGTTGATACTGCTGTTTGGCGAGTCGATGCGAGTGATCCGATCTGGAATGAAGCGAACTCAAGTGGCACGGTTTGCTTGCATTGGCTAGGCCTGCCTAAAGCAATGCGCGCCATGTTGGTCTACTTTCGAGCATAATGACCGCGTTCACCACAGTTAGTGAGGATGTAGCTATGTATGGATCACTGCCAGGAGGCGGATCAGCGCTCAGGTTGTATCTGTTTCTCTGCCAAGCCTTGTTTCTTTGTTGGCTGCTGTCAGGATGCTCGTCGGTCAACTCAATGCTTGGGGGCAACAGTGCAAAAGAAGCGATGGCAGATCTCAAGTACACGGCAGATCCTCGCGGGCTGCGCATGGACATTCATGCCAGCAAAAATCTTAACTCAGTCGGCGGTACGCCGCATACGGTCGCCTTAGCGGTGATCCAGGGCAATAACCCCAAGGCGATACTCAAGCTCTCGACAAATGCCGCCGAGCTTGATCAGTTGCTATCTGGGGTGCCCTCGAGCGATCCCGCGATCATATCGGTCGATCGTTTTGTGGTTCAGCCAGGCGCCATCGATACGCTCGTATTAGCGCGTCGCCAAGAGGCACAAGTCGTTTTGGTTTACGCCGGTTACTACAACTCGCCTGTGACCCAGCGCGCTCGGATGCTCGAAGTGCCTATTTTTGTCGATCAGTCAGGTATTTTAGTGAAGACGCATACCGCGACGCCAGCGGCCATGTATATGTCGCTAGTGCTCTCTGAGGTGATGATTGAAGAGTTAAGTTTGCAGGGAGCAACCCCCTTTGTTTTTCCAAATCCAGACAACAATATGTTGAAAGGTGGGCGTCCAACGGTCGACCCGACCGACGGTAAGGTGTTGCAATTATGAGTGGCAGTGAATTAGGGGTCTATCACGATCGGGCGCGCTTTTGCCAACCCTATGTTGAATTTATGACGCAAGTGGTGACGCTGCTTGGCACCCGTAAACTCAGCCCAAGTGCCTTGGGTGTGCAGTTGCGTCGACAGATCGAGCGCGCCG
>CAIZGG010000355.1 GCA_903932425.1 uncultured beta proteobacterium
TGCCCCGTGATGAACTCATACAGAAAGCCCGCACGCTTCGCGTATTGACCAGAAGGCTCATCTGCTACCCAAGTGCTCAATTCATGCGGATGAATTTTTGTAAAAAGTTGTGACAACAAGGCCAGATTAGGCACTTCGTGCTTGAGATGAAAAGTCAGGTGCCCCCGCAACGTCGCGTTTGGGCGCATACTTTCTAAGTAAGTTTCAGTCGTTTGAACATCTGAAATTTGAGTCGCACGCCTACTGCCAAGCCGGCTGACCGTCGGCAAGGGGAGCACGGGTTCGACACCATAGTGGGCCGCTAACCAAGCCGCACCGAGTAAATTTTCATTATCCATGCAAGTATTATGTACAAAAATGATAACAAATGCAAAATTTCGTTAATAAAATGATAGTTTTGTTTAAAAACGATAATGGTAATCTGAGAGCAGGCTAGATCGCCGTAGCACGTTCGATCGCCACCGGATAAGCATCATTAACCTTAGCATCTAACACAACGCGATTTCGACCGCTGTTCCATCTTCAGCATAACTTATATGGGTACACCAGCCTTGCGAAACTTCGCGATGGATTGGTTTATCTGATAGACGGATAACGAGGATATCATTGCCGTCGTAGTACGTAGCCCGCATGTTTTTCCTTCCAAAGATCAAGTGCCTCTTGCATATGCAACCAGCCTTCAGGCGTTCCGCCGATCACTTTCGCGACACGCACAGCCATCTCGGCCGTTAAAGCACGCTTCTCGTGAAGCAGATCAGACACGGTGAGTCCGCTGACACCAAGATGACTAGCCAAAGTCGCTTGAGTGATCCCTAATTCAGGCAACACGTCTTCTCTCAGCACAGCACCTGGGTGAGTGGGTTTGCGATTCGGATTACGTAACGATTTCACGGTGCAAGCAAGCAATTGAGATCGCAGAAGTCTACCGATTTGCACGCAAATAGGTGTTTCAAACCTCGATGCACTTGTTACAAATTGTGGCTGGTGTAGTGCGTTGCGAGAGCGACTGTTTCAACTGGCTAGGCTTTCCTAGGCCGACCTACAAAAAACGAAGCTAATATTTGGTGCGCATGAAAACGGCTTATATAATGAGGTCATGAAACCGTCAGACGCACTTGCTGCCCATCGAAATCAAATCCGCGAGATCGTCTCCGCACATCACGCTAGCAATGCGCGCGTGTTTGGATCTGTGGCGGCGGGTACTGACACTGAGACTAGTGATCTCGACATTTTGATTGACCCAACTTCCGAAACGACTTTGTTCGACATCGGGGCGATTCGTTATAAGTTGAAACAACTATTAGGTATTTCGGTTGATGTACTGACGCCCAGAGCCTTACCCGAGAAATTCAGGCAGTCTGTCATTGAAGGCGCATTGCCGATATGAGCAAAGACTCTTTGCGATTACCTGATTACCTTGATCACATTCTAGAGGCCATTCAGCGTATCGACACCTATTGCGCTGACGTCGACGAGGTCGAGTTTTTAGCCAACCAGATGCTGCAAGATGCAGTAATTAGAAATTTTGAGGTCATTGGCGAAGCTAGTCACAACATCTTGAAGCTGAATTCAGAGTTTTTGCAACAGCACCCAGATGTACCGCTTTTATTTGCTTATGAAATGCGCAACGCTTTAGCGCATGGCTATCACAAAGTGGATCTTGAAATTGTGTGGTCGACGATCAATCGACATCTGGCTGATTTAAAAGAGCAAATATCTACAATAAAAGCTCAATTGTAAAAAATTCAGTTGTTACTTTTTTTGGCAAGACTCGCTCTAGAGCGCGACCTAAGCACCCATCACCCCCACCAACGCCTCAACCGTATAGTCAATCTCAGCCTCAGTATGCTGACACGACATAAAAAATCTCAACCGCGTCGACTTTTGCGGCACGGCCGGATACAGAATCGGCTGCACGCTGACCCCACGCTCTAGCATCGCCGCAGCCAGCCTAATCGTCTTATCCGAATCACCCAAAATCACCGGGATTACAGCCATGCCTGCGCTTGACCCCGTATCGAAGCCAGCCTCTTGCGCCCGCTTTAAAAAATAGCGGCCGCGCGCTTGCAAGGCCTGCACACGCTCGGGTTCAAGCTGCATACATTGCAGGGCCGCCAACGCTGCCGCAGCCAAAGGCGGAGACATCCCCACGCTATACAAAAACCCTGGCGCTAATAGCTTTAGGTGCTCAACCAAAGCCGTTTCACCCGCGATATACCCACCGCAGCTTGCCAGGGTTTTAGACAGCGTGCCCATCCAGATATCCACTTCGCTCGAGGCCACGCCAAAGTGCTCACGGATCCCATAGCCGCGGTCACCCAGCACCCCTAACGAATGTGCTTCATCAACCATCAAAAACACACGATGCTTATTGCGCAGTTCAACAAAGCGGGGCAGGTCGGGGTAATCGCCGTCCATGCTGTAGACGCCTTCAATGATCACCAACACCCGTTGATAGTGCGCGCGCTGTTGCGCTAACAAAATATCAAGCGCGCGCCAGTCGTTATGCGCAAACGACATTCGCTTGGCACCCGACAAAGCAATGCCCTGCAGCGCACTGTTATGAATGTACTCATCGTGCACGATCAAATCGCGCGGGCCAAACAGATAACCGATGGTGCTGACATTGGTGGCGTGCCCACTCACAAACACAACGGCCGCAGGCGTGTCGTATAACTTAGCAATGGCACGCTCAAGCTCGCCATGTATGGGTCTTTCGCCAGACACAACGCGGCTGGCAGACACCGACGTGCCGCTTTGCGCAATCGCTGCCACCGCAGCCGCATTCACACGCGCATCGCCGCATAAATCTAAATAGTTGTAACCCGAATAATTAATTAACTCGCGGCCAGCAATACGAGTGTGGCTACTTGAAGCCCCTTCGTGCACTCTAAAAAACGGATCAGGCAAACCCACCCGCTTGGCCACACTGTGCACACTACGAAATTGACGCAAGCCCGGGTGTAATGCAAAGCGATAGTGTTCTTCGGGCACTGCGTGTGCAGTGTCAGACACTAAGTCAGCTTGATGCGGGTTGATATCTATTGGCATGCCCATGAATAGATGCTAGCAACGATTCGAACGCCATAAAACGCAACTCATGACAGCTAACTGCAAACAAAGCAAAAAGGGTCAAATTCGCGTTGCAATGCAATGCAATACAACCGATTATCACTCTGACGACGATACCGATACTGCGCGCTGCAGTCATCGGTACGGCAAATTTACAGGAACCCGTTTGAGTTCTAAGCGCAAGAAAGGCCAGCTTTGGAAAAGCGCATTGTTTCTTTTAACAGTGCTCATACCAAGTGCGATGGCGGTAGCTTACTTTGGATTTATCGCCTCTGATATTTATATCTCAGAGTCGCGTTATGTTGTGCGCAGTCCGCAGAAGCCAGCAACAAGCACAACCGAAGGTATGTTTAGCCAAATGGGCTTGACCAAAGGCAACGATGACTCGTATGTAGTTAAAGAATACGTGCTGTCGCGCGACGTACTAAAAGTGCTTGAGCGCGAATTAGATATCAAAACGTTGTATTCAAAATTAACGATTGATTGGGTGGCACGGTTTCCAGGATTGCGTTATTGGGATACGAGTTTTGAGGGCTTCTTTAAATATTATCAAAAGCATGTGGGGGTTGAGGTGGATACCACCACGGCTGTTTCGGTATTGACGGTGCGGGCCTTTGATGCCAACGAGGCTCAAAAGATCAATCAAAAGATTGTGGATTTGAGTGAAGCGTTTGTGAATAAATTAAACGAACGTGCGCGTACCGATTTGCTTAAAAATGCTACGGATGAAGTCAATATTGCTAAAGCTAAGGTTGAAGCGATTGCGATGCAGTTGGTCGCGTTACGCACGCAAAAAAATGTGGGCGAGCCTGAGCGGCAAGTGATGATTCAGCAGCGTTTGGCGTTAGAGAAAGATTTTGCTGATCGGCAATTGGCCGCTGCGATGACCGCGATGGAGCAGTCGCGTGTTGAGGCGATACGGCAGCAGGTTTATATTGAGCGGGTTACGAGCCCCGTGGTGCCTGACTATGCTTTGCAGCCTGAGCGAATCAAAGGGATTACAACAACGTTGGTTTTGAGCTTAGTGTTGTGGGGAATTTTGGTTTTGTTGGTGTCAGGCGTTAAAGAGCATCAAGCCTAATGACTACTGATGCAACGCTTCCGTTAATTCGTAAAACGACCTTTTATGGGTCGTTGCAAATACAGGTACGGGTGATTGGCGCGCTGTTTATGCGTGATGTTATCGGCAAGTTTGGGCGCGATGGCTTAGGGTTCTTATGGTTATTTTTAGAACCAATGATGTTCGCTGTTGGTGTGACGCTCTCGTTGTCGTTCACGAA
>CAIZGG010000356.1 GCA_903932425.1 uncultured beta proteobacterium
GGCGAAACCACCGACATCTTTAGGCATGGCGGTGGCGAAAAAATGAGTCAAGAACTTGGGGTGCCATTTTTAGGTGCCTTGCCGCTCGCCAGCGAAGTTGTCACCTGTGGCGACGAGGGCCGCCCAATTGTCGCTGGTCTGCCGCAATCAGCCAGCGCTCAGGTATACACCTCAATCGCTGCTCAACTGATTCAAGCGATGCGCAACACCTCGACGGTACTCAAACCGTTTATGTGGGATTTTCAAGCAAACACTGGCGCCCCCGAATGGTTGTCTAAGGAAGTAAACAAAAACGGCGCAAACGATACGCCGATCGGCATGCGTAAGCGCGATGCCCGCACACTAACCGTACTGTGGGAAGATGGCGTGCAATCAGACTTTGACGTGCGCGATTTACGCTTGGCCTGCCAATGCGCGTTGTGTGTTGAAGAGATGAGCGGTCGCCCATTGCTTGACCCAAAAACCGTACGGGCCGATGTCGCTCCTAGCAAAATCATGAGCGTCGGTAACTATGCCATTGGCTTTGATTGGAACGATGGTCATAACAGCGGGATTCATGCGTTCACAAGACTAAGAAAATTTGCCGATGAAGCGGCAGCAAATCGCTCTGAAGATGTCTGACGCAAACACCCCGCACGCGATGCAGGTTCAGGCTCCAATCTCGATCAAGGCTGAAACTGCAATCGCAGATCCTGATACGTGCAAATTTACAGTCAGCACCATTGTCCAAGCGGGCGGGCCTTTTTTCTTTACCGATACGGCGCAAGCCGCAAGCGCCCCCTTAGCCGCAACGCTCTTTGCACTACCAGGGGTCGCCTCTGTCTTAATTGCCGACAATATCGTGACAGTGAGCAAGTCTGCCAATACCGAATGGCAAACCCTCAAGGGTGCGATTGGTGCTGCGATCCGTGCACAATTGCTGTCGGGCGCGCCTGCAGTGCTCGCAACGGCTGTCGCCGCCCAAGCGCAGGGCCGCTCAACTGAGATCGTACGAGAGATTGTTCAAGACATTCTTGATCGCGAAGTGAATCGTTCGATTGCCAGTCACGGCGGCGCGATCTCGATTGTCGATCTGCGAGAGGGCCAACTCTACGTGCGCATGAGTGGTGGCTGTCAAGGCTGTGCCTCGTCTGAAGCCACGCTCAAACAAGGCTTTGAAGTGATGGTAAAAAGAGCCGCACCGGAGATCACTGAAATTATTGATGTCACCGACCATCAATCAGGACAAAAACCGTACTACTCGCGTTGATTAAAGGGCAAGCCAATTGCGCCTTGAACACCAACGCACCCTTGCCTCAATTTTTAATCGAGATTTGCAACCGCTCGAGCAGCGTATTCATCTTGGCACGGTGAGCCATGAAATAGTTTGCAGCCTCTACAGTTGTGCTCGACTCGGGCTCAATGCCGATCTTCAATAAGCGCTCTTGCACATCAGAGATTTTTAAAATTTCGCGTACCTCGCGATTCAAAAGCGACACGACTGACGCTGGCAAACCCGGTGGCGCCAACAAGATAAACCACGGCGTTAGACCCTCAATCTCTAAGGTCATCCCAACTTCGCGTCCAGTCGAAATCTCTGGCCGTAGCGAGTAGCGCTTAGGTTCAGTCACCGCTAACAATTTAATGGCGCCCCGCTCAACCAAGGGACGTGCCGACTCATACTCAAGCATGGCGTAGTCAATCTCGCCTGCAGCCATTGCCGCTGCTACTGGCTGATTACCTTTGAAGGGAACCTCGACCAAATCGATGCCAAGAGATTTACCTAGAGCCACACCTGCCACGTGTGGGTTTGTGCCATTTCCGGGATGTCCAAAGGCTAGCTTTGCACCTTTCGCATAGGCCACAAACTCTTGATAAGTTGTAGCCGGTAAACTCGCCTTGACTGCGACAAAAGATGGTGAGCGCCCCAACAACGTGATTGGCACGAAATCTTTGTTTGGTTCAAAGGACATTCCGACAAACATCGTTGGAAACACTGTCGTCACGGCATTGGCCACTGCGAGCGTATAGCCATCCGGACTGGCCTTACTCAAAGCCTCCATCGCAATGCGTGTCGCGGCGCCGGGCTTATTTTCGACCACGAAAGTCTGCTTTAAGCGCTCGCTCAAATGTTGCCCAATAATGCGAGCAAGGGTGTCTGTCGCAGCGCCTGCTTGAAACCCAACCAACAGGCGAACCGGACGCTCTGGATACAAGCTACTGTTTTGCGCGCAAACGGTCTGCGTCAGTAAAGTGCTCAACATCATGAGTGCCACTCGCAACGCTTGAAACAAGCGATCACTGACCATTTTTTTAGGCTCCGGTCAGAATTTTTTTGGTCCGCGCTTTTTCTTGCGATGCTCGTTTCACATCCTTGGGTTTCTGTGCGACGTTGCGCGGATCATCGAAGGTCACACGTTGATTGACACGCAAGTGTGGCCAGTAATCTGCAAGCGCGTAATGCTGCGTCGAGCGGTTGTCCCAAATCGCGATTCCGTTGGTTTCCCACTGATGGTGCACCATAAACTCAGGACGCTTAAACCAATCAAACAAGAACCTCAACATGCCATCGGCCTCATGGCGATCGACACCAACGATTTTTTTAGTGAAGCCAGAATTCACGTAAATATATTTTCGACCCGAGTCAGCATTCTTACGAATGACTGGGTGAGTGACCGGTTTAAACTCTCTTAGTGCTGCAAATAAAGCCTCATCACCCTTCTTAGCCAACAAGTCTCTAAAGCTAGCGATTTCCCAAGTATGGACAGCACTCAACGTCTCTAAATACTTTTGCATCGCAGGCGACAGCCACTCGTACGCTTTTGTCGTGCTGATCCAGCAGGTGTTCCCTCCAGCCGGTGGTGTGACTGTAATTTGAATTGCAGTGCCTAGCGGTGGCTGCTCTTTCCAGCTGATATCGGTATGCCAACTATCAATCGTTGGCGGACGCTTTTCGTCAAACACAATCATTTCAAGTTCGGGCGCGTGCACGTTGCGCTCAAAATATGATCCATCAGAGCTTGGGCCAAAGACTCCGGCCAGCGCAACGTGTTGCTTTGGTGTCAGGATTTGAGGCCTAAAAAAAATCACCTCAAAGTCCCACAATGCCTGACGCAACTCTTTTTTGACTGGTTCGCTCAGCGGCTTGGTCAGGTCGACGCCTTCGATCCAGGCCGCAAAATTTGGCATGCGGGGGACGGGTTTGATGTGCTTGTAACGCTTGGCAATGTTAATTGGTTTAAGCGGTTTGGTATTTGCCATGTGAGCGAGTCCAGTTGATGAGAATCAAGAGCGTCTCAAGGCTAAACTTGGCTTGTATTTTTGTCAATTGAATGATGCCCATTGATATATTGGCTTGCCTCAGACAGATATCGGTTTGCCTGAGGCATATATTGGTTTTCCTGAGGCCGAGGCTTTCCGCGCACTCCGGTAGAATCAGACCCGACGTCACTCTGGGCCTAAACCATGTTTTTGAGTCTTACGCGCTGGATCGATCGCAACATTCTTGAACTTGGCCGTGAAATGCGGCTGTCGTATCTTCCCCCGTTAATGGTGTATGTCGCCGCAGGCGTTTCAAGCCTTACCGGTATCGTCGGCACATTTTTTGTTAAAGACTATCTCAATCTTTCGGCAGCCTTTTTAGCGGCCTTAAGTTTTTGGGTGGTGATCCCTTGGTCCCTCAAAATGGGGCTTGGGCACATTGTCGATTTGTTGTGGCGCTTTAAAAGCGGGTTGCTTTTTGTAGGGGCTGCCCTCATCGCGGCAAGCTTACTCATCATGGTTGGCCTAGTGTCTCACCGTGACGCGATGGCCGCCCTGCTGTCGGTCGAGGTTTGGTACGTCTTAAGCGCCTTGCTTGCCCCCATCGGCTACGTACTGCAAGATGCCGTCGCCGACGCCATGACTGTCGAAGCAGTCCCTCACGTTGACAAGCACGGTCAGGCCATCGAAGCTGAACGCCTCAAACTCATGCACACCACCATGCAAACGTTGGGGCGTGTGGCCATTATCGGCGGCTCAGTGCTCGTCGCACTGCTCAACATCTATGCCTTTTCAGGCGTACAGCACTTATCAGAGGCCGAGAAACTCACGCGCTATGCACAGGTTTACACCCTGGCCCTCGGCATCCCGCTGATCTCGGTAGCGGGTGTAGGGGTAGCGGCATGGCTACACATTCTCGATAAACGACGGTTGGTCAAACAAGGCCTCACCAACGAGCAGGCGCAAGCCGCACTGACCTCACATATCGAACTCGTTGCACCCAACTGGACCATTCTCTTAGGCAGTCTGGTCTTTGTATTGTTCACTCTGGCCATGGGGCTGAGTCAAGTTCAATATGGTCAAGAAATTATTTTTGTCGGTTCAATGGCGATCATCCTTTTTTTGATGAGCCGCCTGACCCGCGATCTCGAACC
>CAIZGG010000357.1 GCA_903932425.1 uncultured beta proteobacterium
AGTGTTGCCTTGATTGCTGCAATCATCGCGTCAAGTGAACGGCCTGCAGCTGCTTTAGAAATATCAGCTTTTGTTGCGATGTGATCAATCAATTCTGTTTTATTCATTTGTTTATTTCCTTGGGGATAACAGAGTCAACTGTTATAAAAAAATTAAGAAGCGCTGTGTTCGTTAGCGCTTCAACTCTGAGCCAAGAGATTAAAACGCCTGCTTGCGCAGGCCTTAACCACTTATGGTGACATTAAGCCACCAGCAGCACGGGCTGTCAAGAAAAAACAGCCTGAGAGCCGCATTTTTATTGAGATTTCTGTGCGTCAGCACAAAATAAATGAAGCAAAGTAGGATTTACCCTAGCCTCAAAAATTATTTTTATGTAGCTCGCAATTTATTTGAACCGCACGCGCAAAATTTGCGGTAAAAGCGTTTCTCAATTTGAACTGAGCGTTTTTTTGGCGCCCACAATCACACCCGCACGGTGAGAAGACTTAATTTTTTACGCCACAAGCTGCGAACGCTTGTTGAAAATCAGCAATTAAATCTGCCTCATCTTCGATACCCACCGACAAACGAATCAAGCCATCCGCAATGCCCATCTTGGCGCGGACAGCGGGCCCCATCTCATAATAAATCGTGTGCGCAGCGGGTAACGCAAGTGTGCGCGTATCACCCACATGCGTGGCCAAAATCGCGACTTGCAAATGGTTTAAAAAATCAAGGCAGTCGATGCTTGCCACCAACTCAACTGCGAGCAGCATGCTGAACTTGCCACCGAATAATTGTGCAGCCCGGGCATGCTGAGGATGATCGGGCAGACCAGGATACGCAACCCGTTGCACGCCCGGATGTTTGGATAAAAACGTCGCCAAGGCCATCGCGTTACTGCAGATTTTATCGAGTCGCAAGGCTAAGGTCTCGGCCCCAACAGCGATACGGTGTGCGGCGTCTGCAGACAACGTGCCGCCCATATCACGTAAACCCTTTTTCTTGATCTGCGTCATTGCCCAACCCGTTGACGGACCCTTTTTATAAATATCGAGGATGTTGCCGTATTGAGTCCAGTCAAACAGGCCAGTGTCGGTCAGCGAACCGCCCAGCGCATTAGCGTGCCCACCAATGTGTTTAGACAGCGCGTTCATCACGATCGACGCCCCAACCTCTTTGGCACGAAATAACCACGGAGAAGTCACCGTATTGTCGACCACGTAGACGAGCTTATGCTGTTGACACAGTTTGCCCAAACCCACTAGATCGGCCACCTGCGTACCAGGGTTCGCGATGGTTTCAGTAAACAACATTTTTGTATTTGGGCGAATCGCAGCGGCCACGGCCTGCGCATCAGTCGGGTCGACCAGCGTGATCTCAATACCCAACAACTCAAGCGTACCAAACAGGCTGTTAGTGTTGCCAAAGATGAACTGGCTTGAAAGCAAATGGTCACCCGAGCGCAGCAAGGTGGTAAACAGCGCCGTCAGCGCGGCCATCCCGGTCGCAAACGAGAGGCTTGCGAGACCATCTTCCATTTTGTTAATTTTCTTTTCAAGAGCATCGGTTGTCGGCGTGCCTTGACGAGCGTAGGTATAGCCGGCCTTACCCTGAAACACCGCGGCCAGTTCACGCGAGTCAGCAAAAGCGTATTGGGTTGAGGTATGAATAGGCTTGTGAACAGCACCGTGCTCGACCGAGAGCGCGCGGTCGCCGTGCAGAATGGTTGTCGTAAAGCCTTGTTTAGCTGCTGGTTTGGGCTGAGTCATCACTTTCACTTTTAAAAATAGGTTTCGCTCGCAAGCGAAATAAGCTTAGCTTACTGGATCTAGACCAAGAAATTAGTGTGGCGGACACTGTGGCTGCTGGTCCCTCAAAGCTTAGTTTAGCCTTGCCGCTGACGAACAGTTTCGTACAGGCACACGGCCGTTGCCACACTGACGTTCAAGCTTTCAACGCTACCGAGCATGGGGATCGTCACCAATTCATCGCAGGTTTCGCGCGTCAGGCGACGCATCCCCTCACCCTCAGCCCCCATCACCCACGCCATCGAGCGCTTCCCGTCAGTTTGATGAATGCTTTGTGTCGCGCTGTCGTCCGTACCCACGAGCCAAAGGTCGCGGTCTTTTAACTCGCGCATCGTGCGTGCCAGATTCGTCACCATGAGGTACGGCACGGATTCAGCAGCACCGCAGGCCACTCGCTGCACTGTGGTGTTCAAACCAACCGCACGATCTCTGGGTGCCACAACCGCGTGCACTCCTGCTGCATCGGCGGTTCGCAAGCAGGCGCCTAAGTTATGCGGATCGGTCACACCATCCAAAATAAGCAATAAGGCTGGCCCTTGCACGCCATCCAGCACCTCATCCAGGTCATCGGCCAGTTTACGCACGTCTGCTACGGCCACCACCCCCTGGTGCCTCGAGCCTCCGGTCAAACCGTCCAAGCGATCAGCCGACACGGGGTGGACGGGACGCCCTGCCTGTGTGGCACTGGCAATCAAGGCTTGCATACGCTTATCGCGTCGCTGCGCCTCGACATAGACCTCGCGGATCGATTCTGGAGCCTGACGCAAACGCGCGATGACCGCGTGAAAGCCCGCCAGCATTTGAGTTGCAGCCATTCGTTTTCCTAACGCCCTTTACGGGCAGATTTTTTTAAACCAACACTTTTACCGGCGCGCACTGCCTTCTTGGGCGTGCGTGCGGTGTCTTGTTTGGCAGTTTTTTTGGCCTGTGCACGACGTACTTTGGCAATTTGCCCTTTGAGTTCGGGTGGTTTGGGCGCGGCCGCTTTTTTAACACGTCTAGCGGCTGGATCTTAGACCCGGGTCGCAGCGCGTCGCAAGGCGTCAAATGTGGTGCCAGTGACTAGCCTGAACTCGATACGTCGTGCCTCGAGATCGACGCGCGCCACCTGCACCTGCACTGCATCAGTCAAGCGATAGCGCAAGCCCGTGCGCTCGCCCCGCAATTCGTGCATCGCGTCGTTAAATTGAAAATACTCGGTACCAAGCTCTGAGACATGCACGAGTCCTTCGACATGCAGGGTGTCGAGGGTGACAAAAATCCCAAAGCTTGCCACCCCGGTGACTCGGCCGCTGAACACCTCGCCGACACGCTCTTTCACAAACCAGCACTTGAGCCAGGCCTCGACGTCGCGCGACGCATCGTCGGCGCGCCGCTCTGTACCCGAAAGCAGCAAGCCGATTTTTTCCCAGAGATCGTGCTCATATTCGCGCAAGGTTGCGCCAGGCGGTGAGACAAAGCCTTGCAACACGGGTTGATAACGCTGGCTTTTGAGCAAGGCTTTGATGACTCGATGCGTCATCAGATCGGGGTAGCGACGAATCGGCGACGTAAAGTGCGTATAAGCGGGATAAGACAAGCCAAAGTGACCCGCGTTGTCAGGCCCATAAATCGCCTGCTGCATCGAACGCAAACACATCGTTTGCAAAAGGCCGTAGTCAGGACGTGCGCGCGCCTTATCCAGCAAGGCCCCGTAGTCGGCTGCCGTCGGATCGGCACCACCGCCCAGGCTTAGCCCAAGCGTTTTCAAAAATTCACGTAAAGATTGCAATTTTTCGGGCGTGGGGCCCTCATGCACACGATATAAACCGATGTGTTTGCTGCGCAACATGAAGTCCGCTGCACAGGTATTTGCCGCAAGCATGCACTCTTCGATTAAGCGATGGGCGTCGTTACGCGTGACGCCAATGATTTTTTCAATGCGACCTAACTCGTTACACACGATTTTTGTCTCAACCGTGTCAAAGTCAATGGCGCCCCGTTCTTTGCGACCTTGCGCTAACAGTTGAAACAACGCGTATAGCCCGTTAATTTGGGGCATCACTTTGGCAAAGCTGCGCGCAACCGGCCCCTGGGGCTGTTGCAGTGACTCCCAGACCTGGTTGTAGGTGGTACGCGCGTGCGAATGAATCACCGCGTTATAAAACTGATAGGCAGACACCGTGCCCGCTTTGGCTCCCGACAGTGGGATCACCATGTCGCACACCAGCACCAGACGATCGACCGAAGGCTTCAGCGAGCACAAGCCGTTTGAAAGTTTTTCGGGCAGCATCGGAATCACTCGACGCGGAAAGTACACGCTGGTGCCGCGCTCGCGTGCAGCCTCATCTAATGCATCTTCGGGGGTCACGTAGTGGCTAACATCGGCAATGGCCACAAGCAGTCGCCAGGCTGGACGCTTACGCGCCTCGCCCATATCCACTTGCTCGCAATACACCGCGTCATCAAAGTCGCGCGCGTCTTCACCGTCAATGGTGATGAACGGCACGTCGCGCAAATCAACACGGTCTTTTAAATCGGCGGCACGCACGGCATCTGGGAGTTTTTCGGTCTGCCGCAGAGCGGCTTCTGAGAACTCAACCGGCACATCGAACTTACGCACCGCAATTTCGATCTCCATGCCAGGATCGTCAATTTCGCCCAAGATCTCAGCCACGCGACCTAACGGCTGTTTATGACGTGAGGGCTGCTCGATAATATCAACAGACACCACTTGACCGTGTTGGGCTGAGCCGGTATCGCCCGGTGGAATCAACACATCGTGCTTGATCCGCTGATCTTCAGGCACGACAATCGTCATGCCACGTTCATTTAAAAAGCGCCCAACCAAGCGGTTGGTGCGACGCTCGAGCACCTCAACGATCGTGCCTTCGGGTTTGCCGCGATATTCGCCGGTTGGTTTGACCAGCACGCGATCACCGTGCAACACCTTTTGCATTTCGCGCGGCGACAAAAATATATCTTGGCCCCCAGCATCTGCCACTAAAAAGCCAAAGCCGTCGCGATGACCTTGAACACGCCCAGCGACAAAGTCGAGTTTATTAGCCAGTAACAGCACGCCCTTGCGATTGGGTAACAGTTGCCCATCGCGCTCCATCGCAGCGATTCTGCGATCAAAACCGGTCAAGGTTTCTTCTCGGGTTAAGCCCATGCGGGCGGCCAAATCCTCAGGTGAGAGTGGAGCAGGTGCCAAGCGTAAAACTTCTAAAATTTGCTCGCGACTTGGGACATCCGGATCAAAATCGGGAATTTTTTCGGGGGAGACAGTCGCGCTGCGAGTGTTCTTGATATTTGGAGGGAGGCGTTTTGCCAAAGCTAAAATCTCGCTTATAATGCGTGGCTGATTGAGTACAAGTTAGGCCCAGGTGGCGGAATTGGTAGACGCGCACGGTTCAGGTCCGTGTGCCGAAAGGTGTGGAGGTTCGAGTCCTCTCCTGGGCACCACCGAAGTGTAAAGCATAAAGTACCTGGCTTTTATGACAATGCCTCAAAATTCACTCTGAATTTTTGAGGCTTTTTTGTTTTCAAGCTCAAAGCGCTAGAGCACTTTGCGCATCAAAACGTGCGGGATATTTGCATCAAGATATTCAACCCCTTCAGCCACAAAGCCGTGGCGCAGATAAAACCCCTTGGCATGCGTCTGAGCCGACAGCACCACTTCAACAAACCCTTTTTGCCGAGCGTGCTGCGTTAAAGCGTTGAGCACCGCGCTCCCTAAGCCCTGCGCGCGCGCAATTTTGCGCACAGCCATTCGTCCAATATGACCGTCTGGCAGCAAACGACCCGTCGCCAACGCACACCCTTGGGCATCAAACGCCACAGCATGCACACACACGGCATCCATCGCATCAATCTCTTCTTCAAGCGGAACCTGCTGCTCGTGCACAAAGACTTCGAGCCGAAGCGGCGCTGCACTTGCCTGCAAGGCCGACCAATCGCCTAATTCAAGCCGCCAGGGGGCCTCCTTGTGCAGCTCTGACGCGTCAGATGTGTCAGGCACGCGGCTTTGATCGATGGGCATTTCAGATCTATGATCGGACGTTGTCATGCGTTCTCCTAGAAAGAAAATTATACGATTCACGCTGTTTTCAGCAGCCTAAACCGGAGTCACAGATGGCCTTACTATTGTTTCGATATCTTGCCCTGTGGATCTCACTGGCGTTGGCGGTATTCGCTCCCTATTTCGCACTGCACGGTGCAAACGCCACGCTGTGGTGGTTGATTGCCGCAAGTGCCTGGGGCTTGTGTGCGCTGGGCCTGCATGATTTGACCCAAACACACCATGCAATATTGCGCAATTACCCGATCATCGGCCATCTGCGTTATCTGTTTGAAGACTTACGCCCTGCCATTCGTCAGTATTTTTTTGAAAATGACACCGATGAGGCGCCCTTCTCAAGAGCGAGCCGCTCGCTGGTCTATCAACGGGCGAAGCAAGAAATCGATAAGCGCCCGTTCGGCACACAGCTCAATGTCTACGATGAACAATATGAATGGATTAACCACTCTCTTGCGCCGTCAAAGATCACTGACACAGACTTTCGCTTAACGGTCGGCGGCCCAGCCTGTACTCAGCCAGTTCACTTATCTGTACTCAATATTTCGGCAATGAGTTTTGGTGCGCTGAGTGCAAACGCCGTTCTTGCCTTAAACGAAGGCGCAAAACTTGGAGGTTTTGCACATGACACCGGCGAAGGCGGCATTAGCAGTTATCACCGCCAACCGGGTGGCGACTTGATCTGGAATATTGGCTCGGGCTACTTTGGTTGCCGCGACGAGCAGGGCCATTTTTCAGAGTCGCACTTTGTCGCGAATGCCTTGTTACCACAGGTGCGAATGATTGAGATCAAGCTTTCTCAGGGCGCAAAGCCTGGGCATGGCGGGATTTTGCCCGGTAGCAA
>CAIZGG010000358.1 GCA_903932425.1 uncultured beta proteobacterium
CCTGCTCACTACTTCAAGCCTGAGGTTGCGTCGCTGAATATGGGCTCGATGAATTTTGGTTTGTATGACATGCTCAAGCGATTTAAGACGTTTAAGCACGACTGGGAGCCTAAGTACTTGGCCGGTAGCGATGATCGCGTCTTTAAAAATACCTTCAAAGATATCGCACACATTTTGACTTCGTGCAGTGAAAACAATACCCGCTTTGAAATCGAGTGTTACGACATCGGTCACCTGTACACTGCCGCACATTTTATTGATCGCGGCTTGATTAAAGCGCCATTCTTGATTCAATCTGTCTTTGGAATTTTGGGTGGTATCGGCCCCCATCCCGAAGATGTGTTGCATATGAAGCGTACTGCCGATCGCTTGTTTGGCAATGATTACCAATGGTCGGTGCTTGGCGCAGGCCGCAATCAAACGCCAATCGCAACTCAGTCAGCCACGATGGGTGGTCACGTGCGCGTAGGCCTTGAAGACTCGTTGTGGGATGGCCCAGGAGCGCTTGCGAAATCTAACGCCGATCAGGTAACGCGCATGCGCAAGATCATAGAAGGTCTGTCGCTCGAAGTTGCCACGCCTGCTGAAGCGCGTGAGATCTTAAAGCTGAAAGGCCGCGACAACGTGAATTTCTAAAATACTTCACGACCTGCGCTTTTTGATTTTCGACTTGACGCTCGTAACTCTCGCTCTGAAGCCCATGTCTGGTTGACATGGGCTTTTTTTTCCTTCGGCCAGCCTCCAATTCGCGCATTTAGCCCACTAAATATTCAAATGATAAAAATGCAAATCGCGTCTATTTTTTGCAATGAATCACACAAATAGGGTGTCATAGGCGAAAAAACGATATTTTGATCGGGTCCAACTGTATAAAGAGACTTTAAAAATTCATTAGCCATTTGATGACTAACGCCAAGTCGTACGCAGAGGCAATTCGCTTTAAGCTTTCCATTTTGCGCATGCCACTCGCAATTTTGATTGCTGGTGTGTCGTTGGCGGTGACGCAGTATGTCTTTTTAGAGCGGCACCAGCGCGCAGAGGTTCTTGCAAGCTTTCAAACAATGGCTGACCGACTGCCTGAGCAGATTGCTGGAAACTTTAAAGTACATGAATATGGCTTATTGAGTGCTCGCGGTGCCTTGGTGGCCGCTGGTGGTGCGCAAGACATCACGCGCGAAAAATTTCATGAGTTTAGCCAAGTACTAAATTTTCAAGATAACTTTAAGGGAGCGCGTGGGTATGCGTTCGTTCGAAAGGTGCCACGCCTGAGCGAGTCTGAGTTTTTGACTGCTGCGCGCGCTGACGGTCGCCCAGCGTTTAGTATTCGAGAATTGGTTCCCCATGACGGTGATCGTTTCGTAGTCCAGTACATCGAACCAGAAGAGGCCAACGCTGCAGCGATTGGTCTTGATATTGCCTCAGAGAGTAAGCGCCGCCAGGCAATCTATGCGTCGATTGAAAGCCAACGCGCAACCCTGACCGCGCCTCTTCGCTTAGTTCAGCAAACTGATGCAGGCAGTTTTGGGTTTTTGTTTATGCTACCTGTTTATGTGGATGCGCCATCGTTTAACAATGCTGTGCAGCAGTCTAAGTCTGTTTCGGGTATGGTTGATATCGTCGTGTCAGCCAATGAGGTGATGGCGGGTTTGACGCTAGGCCGGCAGTCTCTTGCACTTGCGCTGTATGACACGACCATAAGCTCGTCCGTCGAGAGATTCTTTGTTTCTGAGCAGTTCAACGAAAATGTTTCAAATAATTTAAGAACTAAAAAAGTGGTGTCTATCTATGGACGCCAGTGGACTCTGGATGTTCACGCAACACCAGATTTTTTACTCCAATTCAATCATTTAAATGGTTTTTACGTTGGCTTGGCACTTGTCTTCGTATCGCTGTTGCTTGCTGCGCTGACTCTGTTTCTCAAGCTGCATGCTGCCAAGCTAAAAGAACAACAATTCGGCCAGGCTAAATTTGTGGCGGTCGCTGCAAGTGCAATCGACGCGGTTGTCAGTGTCGATATCAATGAAATGGTGCTCGACTGGAATCCAGCCGCGTCTGCTTTGTTCGGGTATTCAGCAGTGCAGGCGATCGGTCAGAAATTGTCTGATTTGATTGTGCCTCAGAGCTTGTATGAAGTTCAGGCCGAGATGTTAGCTCGTGTATGTCGTCGTGAAGAAATGTTAAAAAATTACAGCACGATTCGACGACATCAAAGTGGTAAAGAGTTGGAGGTGTTGATTACGACATCTCCTATATTGGCTGATTCCGGAACTTTGATCGGTGTCGCGCAGACGATTTCTGATCAGACAGAAGAGCGGCGTACAGCTGCCAGACTGCGGTTGGCGTTGGATGCTTCAAACCTTGGTATTTGGGTGTGGGATCCCCATACCGATCTGCTGCTCTGGGACGATCGAATGATGGCCTTGTATGAGGCTCCGCAAGCTCTGCGTACAAGCGCTATGTATTATCAGTTCTGGCGTGCGCGCTTACACCCGGAAGATTTGGAACTGGCAGAAACAAGTTTGCAGAACCTTGTCGCAGGCACCGGTACCTATGATTTAACTTTCAGGATTGTCTTGGATGCTGAACGCATCCGTTATGTACATGCCTCTGCAATCGTCGAACGTAACTATGCCGGTGATGTGATTCAGGTAATTGGAACGAATCTTGATATCACTCGTGAGCGCGAAGCGGTCATCGTCGCCCATGCAGCGAGTCAGGCAAAGTCAGACTTTTTATCAAATGTGAGTCATGAAATTCGCACTCCCATGAATGCCATTATTGGCATGACGCATCTAGCGCAGTTGACTGAGCTGACGGCAGATCAAGCGCGCTATTTGAATCGAATTGAATCTTCGTCTAAACACCTGTTAGGCTTGCTCAATGATCTGTTAGATTTTTCAAAAATTGAAGCGGGCAAGCTAACGCTTGAGTCGATCGAATTTTCGCTTGAAGAGGTGCTTGAGAGCGTCGCCAACGTCGTTGTGGCCAAAGCAGAAGCCAAGGGGCTTGAGTTGGTGTTTTACGTCGATCAACAAGTTCCTTCTAATCTTTGGGGTGATCCCTTACGTTTTGGGCAGATCCTAATTAATTACGTTAATAATGCGATTAAATTTACCGATCATGGCGAAGTTACTGTTCGCCTTTTGGTTGAACATTTGGATAAGGACGGGGTGACGCTCAAAGTCATATTGAAGGACACAGGCATTGGGATTAGTCGCGAACATCAAGCGCGCCTCTTTGACAGCTTTCAGCAGGCAGACGCATCGACTACCCGGCGTTTTGGTGGAACCGGTCTAGGCCTCGCCATCTGCAAACAACTCGCGGGATTGATGGGCGGCCAAGTGGGTGTGTCGAGTGAGTTGGGGGTCGGCTCAGAATTTTGGCTGACGGCACGTTTTGCGCCATTATCTCAAACAAAACGCGTCTTGTTACTGGATCAACATCTTAGAGATCGCAAAGCCTTGGTGATTGATGACAATGAAAGTGCTCGTGAGGCTCTGTGCGAAACGCTACAGATGCTGGGCTTGCGCGCCGAGTCTGTCAGTTCTGGGCAACAAGGCCTTACCTTGCTGTCTCAGGCGCAAACCAACCTCGAGCCGTTTGATCTTGTTTTTGTTGATTGGCAAATGCCAGAGCTAGATGGGTTTGAAACTGCGAGTCAAATTAAGTCGCTCGACTTAAGGTCAATGCCCAAGTTATTTCTCGTGACGGCCTACGCTAGCGATCTTGCACAACGCCATGGTTCAAGTGCTTCGTTTGATGGTGTGGTGCACAAACCCGTACATGCTTCAAGTTTGTTTAACCAACTTGCGCAGACCTTGACGCTGCAACCGATGGCCGATAGTCCACACTCGTCTGTTCAATCTACGCAAGCGTTGCGCGAACAATTAGCAACGATTAAAGGCGCCAAGATTCTTTTGGTTGAGGATAATGAAATCAATCAAGAGGTTGCTCAAGGCCTGTTGGCCGAGGGGGGCTTACAGGTTTTTGTGGCGGGCGATGGGCAGCAGGCTATTGACATGATCTATCAGCAGCAATGGGATTTGGTGCTGATGGATATGTACATGCCGGTAATGGATGGGATTGCTGCGACGCGGGCCATTCGTTCACTTGAAGGCTTTGAAGCCTTGCCAATCATTGCCCTGACAGCGAACGCGCGTCAGTCTGATCTTGATAGTTGTTTGCAAGCCGGGATGAACGATTACGTGTTGAAACCGATTGACCTGGACGCGTTGAGCAAGGTGCTTGTGAGGTGGATTAAACCAACGGCCGTTCAGCCTAAAGATGAAGGGGATCCTTCGAAGGCGATCAATGTATGGACGGCACCGGAATTGTTTCAGAAGCGAAACAGCGCTGCAGCGCAACGGTTACTACCGGCGAATATTACGGGCTTGGATGTGACTGCGGGACTGAATCGAACACTTGGAAAAGTACCTTTGTACTTGTCGTTGTTGCGTAAATTCATTAAGCAGCAGTCTCGGTTTGTTGTGTCATTCAAGCAAGCACTGGCGCTTGGTGATGCAGGCGAGGCCGAGCGTTTGGTTCATACACTGCGTTCAACGGCTGGTAATATTGGTGCGATGGCGCTTGCCGCTGAGGCTGGGTTGCTAGAAGATTGTCTGCGCCAAGGTGATTCGCCAGAGATCGTTCAGGCACGTGCGGATCAGCTTCTAAAAGATTTGTCTACGCTAATCGAGCAATTGTCAGAAAGTGTCCGAGCAGAGCCTGAGCCTAGTCCCGTGCAGATTAACCAAGCCGAGTTTGAGTCGGTTTGCGTCGAATTGTTATCGCTTCTAAAAAGCGACGATATCGGTGCGTTAAAAATTTTTAGAGTACACCACGAGCTACTCAAAGTTGGCATACAGACTGATTTTTCGGCATTACAGAGATTGATAGAAAATTATGACTTTTCTAAGGCCTATTCACTGCTATTAGATTTGCGCCAACCACACGCCATTGAATTTGCCGTACACACTCCTCAGAGGAAATCATGAATAATCGTGAATTACGCCATTCAACGGTCTTGGTGGTTGATGATTCACCAGAAAACCTTGAGTTAATGGGTGGGCTCTTGAGCGATTTATATCGTATCAAAGTTGCAAATTCTGGCTCTCGTGCGTTAAAAATACTAGAAGGTGATGAGCTTCCTGAATTGATTTTGTTAGACGTCATGATGCCTGGCATGAGTGGCTGGGATGTTTGTAAAGTCATCAAGGCTGACAAGCGTTTAGCCGACATTGCTGTCATCTTTTTGACAGCCAAAACGAGTCCCGAGGATGAGCGGCTTGGTTTTGAGCTTGGGGCTGTTGATTACATCAGTAAGCCAATTAATCCCGCCACCCTGATGTCGCGTGTAGAGACCCATCTTTCGCTAAAGCTCATGTCCGACGAGTTGCGCGATAGAAATCTGCTTTTGAAAGACGAAATTGCGAAGGGCGTGGAAGAGATCAGAGCCATTCAAGAGGCGACGATTCATGCCATGGCGTCGCTGGCTGAAACCCGTGACAACGAAACTGGCAATCACATTCGTCGAACGCAAAACTATGTCAAAACCTTGGCCCAAACATTAAAAACCCATCCGCGGTTTTCGCACTACTTGTCGGATGAACAAATTGAAATGCTGTATCTTTCAGCTCCGCTGCATGACATCGGTAAGGTGGGTATTCCTGACCATATTCTGCTCAAGCCCGGTCGTTTGGAGCCAAACGAATTTGAAATCATGAAAACGCATACAACGCTAGGGTATCAGTCGATCCTGAGCGCGAGTGAACGTTTGTCGGCAGGCAGTTCTTTTTTGACATGCGCGATGGAAATTGCTTTGTCTCATCAAGAGAAGTGGGACGGCTCGGGCTACCCTCAGGGGCTGTCTGGCGATGCGATTCCGATTTCAGCCCGATTGATGGCGGTCGCCGACGTTTACGATGCTTTAATCAGTGAGCGCTATTACAAGCGTGCGTTTTCGCATGAAGTTGCTGTTGGCATTATCCTTGAGGGGCGTGGTACCCATTTTGACCCAGATGTGGTGGACGCCTTTGAACGCATCGAAGGCGAGTTTGTGGCGATCGCTACGAAGTTTTCTGATATTACTAAGTGAGAGATTTGCTGTTTAAGGCGACGTCAGGGGTCAGGGCTTGAATGGCTTGATAATGAGTCAAAAATATTTTCCCACTTAGTTGTTGTAAAAAGTGTGTGTGTTTGATGCGGTCCATCACTGGGCCCTTGACCTCAGATAGATGTAGCGAGATGCCGGCACTGGCTAGTCTGAGTTCAATCAACTCTAAGCTTTCAAGTGCGCTTGAATCAATGTCGTTGATAGCAGAACAGAGTAATACGATATGCTGCAAGTTTGATCGAGTAGCCACGGCCTGATTAATTTGATCCTCTAAGGCCTTAGAGTTTGCAAAATATAGGCTTTCGTCTACACGCAGGCTGACAAGCGTTGGGTTGACCAGTACCGAGTGCCGCAGAACATTTCTGAAATGCTCTGTGCCAGGTACCAAACCCACCTCCGCGATGTGAGGGCGGCTTGTTCTGTATAAAAACAAAGTCAGCGAAACGCTCACGCCTGTCACTAAGCCTAGTTCGACTCCAATTGCAAGCGTCACCACAAAGGTGCTCAGCGCTGCCGCAAAGTCTGCCTTTGAATATTGCCAGGTACGTTTAAAAATCGTTAGATCGACTAACGAAAGCACGGCGACAATGATGGTGGCTGAAAGGGTTGCTTGAGGTAAATAATATAGGGCAGGAGTTAAAAATACTGACGCCAGAGCGATCCCCACGGCGGTATAGATGCCGGCTGCAGGGGTTTGCGCCCCCGCATCAAAGTTGACGACTGAGCGTGCAAAGCCCCCCGTCACTGGAAAACCTCCGCTCAGAGAGGCCGATATATTGCTGGCTCCCAAGGCGATGAGTTCTTGATTGGGTTCGATCCGCTGCCTACGCTTGGCTGCCAGTGTTTGACCCACCGAGACAGACTCTGCAAAACCGACGATGCTGATGAGTAACGCGGGTAAGGCGAGCTGCTTGAGCAGGTTCAGATCCCACAGAGGAAGGGTGAGTGGAGGCAGGCCTTGGGGCACGGCTCCGACGATTTTGACGCCTTGAGTTTGCCAATCTAGCCACCACGTCAATGTGAGGGTGACCGCGATGGCGGCGACGGGCCCAGCCTTCGCAAGA
>CAIZGG010000359.1 GCA_903932425.1 uncultured beta proteobacterium
CCTATCGACGGATGATTTTTAACGTGATCGGCCGCAATCAGGATGATCACGTAAAAAATATCTCTTTCCTGAGGAAAGAAAAATCTTCGGGTTGGGAACTGGCTCCTGCCTATGATCTTACGTATTCGGCAGGTGTCGGTTACACGCGTCAGCATCAAATGACATTAGCAGGTCACGCAGATGGCTTCACCCGAGAAGAACTTCTAGCAGTAGGCAAGAAGTTTGGTATCGGTAATCCAGGTTTAATACTAGATGAAACGATTGCCGTTTTTTCAACCTGGCCAAAGCTTGGTCAAGAGTGGGGCGTACACGCGGAAGACCGAGCGCGCGTCGCGGCAGGGCACAGACTGTCTTTCGATTAATTTTTGAGTGATCTTTGCGCTGCAACCCAGCTAATACAAACGCCGCTGTCCCGTACGAATTTATCGCGCGACTTTCATGAGTCACTTTATCAAAAAGTCGCGACTTTTTGATAAAGTGATATAAAACAGTCGCATGAAACGCTATTTAGATATTCAAATTCGCCAAGACCTCCAAAAGAAAATGGTGGTGCTGACTGGCCCTAGGCAGGTCGGTAAAACGACCCTCAGCCAGCAATTGCTGAGTGAGTGTGAGGGTGGGCAATACCTAAATTTTGATGTACCAGCGCATCGTGCAGTGCTTCTGGCACAGAGTTGGCGTCAAAGTGCGCCATTGCTGGTCTTTGACGAAATTCACAAAATGCGCGACTGGAAAGCCTGGCTGAAAGGGGCTTACGACGGTCGCGGGCCAGGGCAGTCATTATTAATTACTGGCAGTGCCCGCATGGATACCTTTCGGCAAGCGGGTGAGTCTTTAGCAGGTCGCTATTTTAGAATGCGCTTGCATCCGCTATCGGTACGCGAATGGTGCGATTCTACGAACGCAGCGCCGCAGGTTGCGCTTGCGCACTTGTTTTCACGCGGCGGCTTCCCAGAGCCTGCGTTGGCAGATGACGACATTCAGGCGCAGCGTTGGCGTACCGACTACTTTGCGGGCTTGGTGCGCGATGATGTTCTCGAGTTTTCACGCGTGCAAGAACTCAACGCAATTCGCTTGTTTGCCGAGATGCTGCGTTCGCGGGTCGGGTCGCCTTTATCTCTTGCGTCTTTGGCGCGTGATTTAAACCTGTCGCCGGTCACCGTAAGTAAGTATCTTGATATCTTAGAGTCACTTTTTATTGTATTTGTGGTGCGGCCTTGGCATCGCAATATCGCGCGTGCCACGCTGCAAGCGCCAAAAGTTTATTTTTATGACACCGGTATGGTGCAGGGCGATGCAGGGCTTCAGTTTGAGAATTTAGTGGCGTGCCATTTATTGAAGAATGTGCAATGGCAGCAAGACACTCAAGGGGCAGAGGTCGGGCTGCACTACGTTCGTACCAAAGATGATGCCGAAGTTGATTTTTGTCTGAGTCAGGGCGAAACCCTGACACACTTAATTGAATGCAAGTTATCTGATACAAAGCCGCACCGCGCCTTAAGTCGTTTTGCCGAGCAATGGCCGCAAGCTCAAGCGATTCAATTAGTTCGAGAATGTAAAGCTGAGGTTGACCAAGGTTCAATCGGTATTCGCGATGCTGCACAGTGGTTGGCTGGGCTAGCGGTGTGAGTGCAGGGCCACTGCCACTTACATCGGCTACTTTTGTGTGGAAGAGCTATACCGGACCCTCACTTTATAGACTGATCTTCCCTTATCTTCATAGATAAACGCGACTTGGCCAGACGCCGCTTCATTTTCTCGAAAGATGTCGCACGAGTAGCTTAGCTTCTCATTTTTTGGGTCAGTCACGCTGGTTGTATGTTCGACCTGACAAAACTCTAAGGCACCCAACTGCTCAAGCGACATTCTTAATTCTTCGAAAACTACACCAGTCTCAGTGACCGTACCATTTTTGTCTTTAGTTTGAACAACTCCGACACGAATCCGTTCATTGACCTTCATCGTCTCTTTCGGAGGTACAGAAAACTGATAGTCACTCGTTTCCCCATCGTCGTCCGTATTTCGTATGGCTCTGAAGCTCGATGGATCAATCAGCGAAACAGAGCTCATCTTAACGACCTCTGCATCAGAGTCGCCGGGGTGAAGGGTATGTTCGTTAGTGACACTCAGTAACACTATGCCATTTTCAGTTTGTGGTTTAGAGGCACTCGAGTACGAGGTGATTTTTCCACGATTAGGTTTCGTATTTTTAGACGATAACGACCAAAATCCTTGAGCGGAGGTCGGCTTGACGTAGCCCTGTGAAACACTTTGCGAAATGATATTTTTAAGGTTGACGGCTCTTGTGTTGCCGGATTGTTGTTTAGGCATTTCGGTAATTGAAAAATTACTAGTTGTATCACTCAATAGATTTTTTTCTTGAAAGAGTGGGTCCCAATCATGGGCCAAATCTATTGCTTGGTCGATTGCGGCCTCTGGAAGCATTGCCAGAATCTTTCGAGCCGTGGATTGCGCTACGGCAGCGTTGAGACCGTCTGGCAGAGTGTATATGGCCAATAGGGCAAATTTCAGTGCTTCGATTAGTACCTGTTCATCGTGGGATTCATCGCTCAAAATAGTTGAAAGGCTTAGATAGCCTGTAGGCTCACCACGTTCAGCTGCTCGCGTATACCAATAAACCGCGAATTGCTTATTTTTTTCAACATGTTCGCCGTTCTCATACATGTCGCCCAAATTGTTTTGTGCGCCAGCAAAGCCCGCGTCTGCAGACGACCGATAAAGTTTGATCGTTTCATCGATTGAGGTTTTTTTATCTGTTTTGCCGGTGATAGCAAGGTTAAAGTCTGCGATAGCTTTTTTTCGATTGTTGATAATTGAAACCGGCAAGCCGAGTCTGTCGGCTCCCTCTTTATTCAACCAATTCACTTCGGTGGCTCCGGCTCGGGTCACAAACGCAACAATAGATTCGTTTAGACCGAGTGAATTTAAATACGAACCCACCAAAGCATTGCCAGTGGCTGCTGGGATCGTTTTTCCGTCTTTATCCTCGATGTACGCCGCGTGAAACCCAACTTTAGAATTTTTGGCCATATACCTGACATCGCCTGCTAGCCATATCAGTGCGCAAGAAGATACACATTCGGCGTCGACAACGGCCGTTGCAAACTCTTTAATGCGTATTGTCTTGCCAATTGCGATTGCGGGCCGTATTAAACCACCAGGGCTATCTAGTAAGACCGTAGCAAATTCGGTATTCAAGGCAATTTGTTTAAATGTTTTTTCGTCTTCTGCCGTGATATCCCCCTTAATGATGATGAGATCTGACGAACCGTCTTTGCCCGCACGGATTGAAATATCGGCGGCTTCACTTTGTTGAAGTGCGCTAATCAGACTGAACCCAGCAACGGTCAGGGCTAGCTTTATTTTTTTCCACGCGCTCATAGTTGCAACCCTAATTCATTGAATTTTTTTCATCGCTTGATGATAGAACCGCAAACCATATAAATGCAATTGTTATATATCGGGCTTCAGGCTCACGCGGTGAGCCACTGTTGTGATAGGTTAGTTCAGACCAACCTCTAACCACGTAACGCTAACGCATAGGGAAAACATGACTGCACAAGTGACCGAAGTTCTGCATTACAAGGGCGAGCGACTATCGATGCGCACCGAGCCGCTGTCTGACTATTTTGCACAGATGGGACTTTCTCCTGACTTTCAACGAAGTTCGTCGGCCTGTTGGCGCTGTTATGTCGGCAAGTGGGAAATCCTCTTAGATCGACTTTACCTTGTGGGCTTGAATGCTACCTATACTGATGGCACCGACGTCACCTTAGAGAGTCTGTTCCCTGGCTTTACAGACCGTGTATTTGCGCACTGGTATACGGGTGTGATCAACATCCCTCAAGGCGAAATGACCGAATATATACACATGGGTTACGCAAGTCGCTACGAACGTGATTTGTTTCTTGCCATTGAAAACGGCATCGTGGTCAACACACAATTGCGCGACAACACCCAGCAAAACACAAAACAAGGTGGCAGCGATGAGTAATTTTGAACTTTACGCTGCAATATATTTTGGCCTTGGCCTTGTCGTTAGCCTGATCGTTGTGGCTGCACACTTGGCGAATAAACGAAAAGAATCCAAATTTTCGCGCGATATCATGAGGGCGCTTAACCCCAAGCGTGAAGCTTTTTTATACCGAGTGCTTGAAGATGTCATTGTTCCGACGCTGGCATTTTTTCTGGTTTGGCTTGTTTGGCCGGTAGTGTTTGTCTTGAAATTCAAAGATATCTTTAAAAAGAAATCGCAGGAGGTGGTGGCTGAACCAGATTCGGATCTAATCCCAAACCGAAACCGAAACCGAAATCGAAACTCAAACTCAAATTCAAACTCAAATCCAAGCCCAAATCCCGAAGACCTCGAAGAACTCGCCTTTGCCTTGAACGACTTTGAACTGACACGGCAAGTGAGTATCGAAGAAGTCGAACGAACCAATCTCATCCAAGATCCGATGGAGGCTGTGCCCAATATCCCCTTCGGTCACTGCAACGAGCGGTGGGTTGTTTTCAAAGATTCGCTGCAAGACAACGAAACGCTTTGGGAATTTGAATCGACCAGGTCTGAACTTAAGGGGGTGCAAGCGATGTGGGGTTACGCGGTCAAGCGTGATGGGCGGGTTGATCGCTTTATGACTACGGGCTGGAAATTGAATCATTTGCATATAACCAACAAATAGTTTGCTAGTTAAATCATTTGTTGTTACAGTAGACACAACATCAAGACAAGGGCCGACGCCCTGACCAACCTGCCCCCCGGGCAAGGTGGACGCGAAAGCGGATGTGGCCTAAGGTTTAGGCAACCAAGCGGGAGTAGCGTCGGCCCTCCATAAACAGAGGGCTTTTTTTATGACTGATGCAACGCAAATCCATCCCGACAAGCGTCGGGATTTTCTTGGTACGACAACAAACGCGTGTGAAGTGTCTTTGTCAGATGATGGCAAATATATTGAAACGCTAAGTATTACGGCACTTGC
>CAIZGG010000360.1 GCA_903932425.1 uncultured beta proteobacterium
CCCGTTCCCACCAGGCGGCGCTGTGGATATTGTGGGGCGCGCGCTGGCTCAACATCTGTCGACCGCCTTTGCCCAACCTGTTGTCGTTGAAAACAAGCCCGGAGCCAATGGCGTGATTGGCTCAGCAGTGGTTGCAAAAGCTGAGCCCGACGGCTACACCTTGCTACTCAGCGCTTTGGGCGCCATCACCGTCATCCCGCACGTGCGCGACGTTGGCTACGATCCACTCAAAAGCCTCATGCCCGTCACACAGGCGGTACGCTTATCTCTCGTATGGCTAGCGCGGCCAGGCCTCGACGCCAAAACCATGGCTGATCTCATCAAGCTAGACAAGGCTGGGGTCAAGCTTTCGGCTGGCAATTCTGGCAACGGTAGCCCCAATCATCTTGCGATTGAACAGTTCAATCTCATGGCAGGCACCAAGATAACATCAGTGCCGTACCGGGGCGAAAGCCCTGCACTCACTGACTTAATGGGCGGGCAAATTGACCTCGCGGTGATTACCTTGGTGGCCGCCACCGTACCACTCAACGCGGGCAGTATCAAACTACTCGCAACCTCGGGCTCAAAAGCACCACAGTCGATGCCTCAGCTGGCAACTGTTGCTGGCTCGACCGGTCTAACTGAATACTCAGCCGAAGCTTGGCAAGGCGTTTTTGTACCTGCGGGCACACCACCCGAAATCGTCACGCGCCTTAACGCAGAAATTGTAAAAATCCTTCATTCACCAGACGTCAGCAAATTCTTGTTAGACCGCGGCACTGAGCCTGTTGGCAATAGTGTTTCAGAGTTTTCGGCGCTCGTGCAGACTGAGTTTGTTAAATACGGCGAGCTCGCCAAAAAAATCCAATTAAAAGTTGAGTGATCGTGATGACAAATAATCTTTGTGTACGTTTTGTGAAAGCCGCGAGCGGTGCGATCGACACAAGCCACTTTGCTGTCAGCCATGAAGCCGCACCAAACGCCGAGCCGGGCGATATCGTGGTGCAAAACGCCTTTGTCTCGCTTGATCCATACCAACGTCGGCAGATGATGCCCAATGTTGCCTACGCCAACCCGTTGAACTTAGGTGACGTCATGGTAGGTCGGGCCATTGGCCAGGTGGTTGAATCCAAACACGCTGACTTTAAGGTGGGTGACTGGGCGCTAGGCCACTTTGGTTGGCAGAAATACACCAAGATCAAAGCGTCTGGTGCAGAGAAGATCCACCTGGATGGCTTTTCTGCTTCGACGTATCTCGGTGCGCTTGGCAGCCCAGGTGTAACCGCCTGGGTGGGGATGCGTGCGATTGCTAAGGCCATGCCGACGGACACTGTTGTCATTTCAGCCGCTACGGGTGCGGTGGGTAGTGTTGCAGCGGCTTTAGCGCGCTCAATCGGCTGCCGCGTTGTTGGGATCGCTGGCGGTCCTGCCAAATGTCAGCATGCTGTCCAGAAGCTGGGCTATACGGTTTGTATCGATTATCGTGACCCGAACTTCAAACAATTGCTCGCGCAAGCGACGCCTAACGGCATTGACGTTGACTTTGAAAACGTCGGCGGTGCAATCTTTGATTGCGTACTTGAGCGTCTCAATGATTTTTCGCGGATCGCGCTATGCGGAATGATCTCGCAATACAACTTGATTGAACCCGATGGTGTACGCAATATCGGCGAGATCTTGAATAAGAATGCAACGCTGCAAGGCTTCAGAGTGACGAGCTATCCCGAATATCGGGCGCAAGCACTGCAAGACATCAAAGCGCTCTTGCGCAGCGGCGCCCTGCAGCCCACTGAAACGTTTGTTGAGGGGCTAGAGGCTGCCCCTCAAGCTTTTGTGGATTTATTTAAGGGTGCGAATCTGGGCAAGTTGGTAGTGCGGGTTTGAACTCGAAGGCACTGAATCAATTCTCTTTAGGAATCTTTGCCTCGCCCACAACCTTGATCCACTTGGTGATTTCTGCTTGCGCAAAATCAGCAAACTGTTGAGAGCTACCACCCACCGCATCAACGCCTAGCTGCGCTAGTCGTTCTTTGACTTCTGGCATATTCGCGATGCGTGAAACTTCAGTTGACCATTTCAACACGATCTCTTGTGGTAGCCCTGCTGGCCCCATGAAACCTAGCCATGAAAACGCTGTGAAGCCTGGATACCGCTCTGTCATCGCTGGCATATCGGGCATAGACTCTAGTCGTTTAGGCCCGAAGCTGACCAGAGGTTTGATTGAGCCTGCCTTGATATGCTGCGACTGAATAAAAAGTGTATCGATCGCATACGAAACTTCGCCACTGACCACCGCCATTGTCGAAGCCGCGCTCCCTTTATAAGGTACGTGCGTGACATCAATACCCGCAGACGCTTTAAAGTACTCGCCGGCTAAGTGACCCATGGTGCCATTACCAAACGACGAATAATTCAATTTGCCAGGATTTTTCTTCGCATAGGCAATGAGTTCATCAAGGGTCTTGACCGGCAGCGAGGGGTGCACAGAGAGTGCGAGCTGCAAGATGCCCATCTGACTAATAAAGGTAAAGTCCTTCATAGTGTCGTATGGCAATTTCGTATACAACGCTGGGTTTGTTCCAACGCTGGTGGTACCAACCGTAATTGTGTAACCATCGGGTGTCGCTCTTGCCCCATAGCTCATGCCAATCGTTGTACCGCCGCCCGCACGATTTTCAATAATGATCGGCACCTTCCAGGCTTCAGCCAACTTGACGGTAAAAATTCGAGCGATGGGGTCTGTTGCGCCACCTGGGGGGTAAGGAACGACAACCGTAATTGGTCGATTCGGATAGGGCTGGGCATGCGTCGGCGCGACTACTCCGAACAACAGCAAGCTTGCAAAAACAAAAGAAGTTGTAACGCGCATACAGCCGACTCCTTATTCAGTAACGTGGACTACCAAGCTACCAAGCCTCAGTTTCAATCTTGCGCGGCCCTGGTGCTCTTACGAAACAATCGATGACCTGACGATAAAAGCGTCAATAAAAGGACACGGTCGAACTAATCAACTCTCGTGGAACTAAGCACGAGCTAAGACCCACAACCGGCCGAACTCTAGAACCCGGCGCACTCGTCGCCCACTTACCTGTCGCAGACATGCCGTTTACCGCCAAGGGATCGATTTCACGACGGATCTTCTCTGCCTCTGAGCGCTCTGCTGTCTTGACTGCCACACGCAAAATAACTTCATAAGGTTCATGAACCGGCGCAGGCGAAGACTCTCGATGCACGCCATTGATACCAAGGTAATCAAAACGAATCTCAGTGGCTTGCAAAGCAACTTTCTTAAAGCGCTGTTCGAGTAGTTCTTGAGTGCATTTTGCGCGAACAAGTGCGCCAGGTCCGGCAAAAATGACCATTTCTTCTGTCATAAAGCCTTCAGTCAAACCAACCAAGGCTTTGAGCGTTGGCGTTCGAGGTTTGCCCGCTTGGTCAGCGAAGGCCTCAACTAGATTGTCACCAACTTGCTTGAAGCTGACTTTGGTGAAATCGACAATACAGTCTGGGCAGATATAGTTACCAGGGTCGCCAACTTCATACAGCAATTGCTCTTTGCACGTTGCCTCAGACACGACTCCACCAGAATTAGAAAGCTTTGAGAACAGCACTCGATCGTCACTCACCTCGGCAATGGGGTTCCCAACATTGGCAAGATCCGGCACATCTTTGTAACCTGGGTCAGCGAAATAGCCGCCGCTCAGTTGGCTGCCGCATTCCATCAAATGTCCGATCACCATTCCCTTGGCCATCATTTGGTAGTCGTCGAAACTCCAGCCAAACTCATAAGCCAGAGGGCCTAAATACAGGCAGGCATCAGCGATGCGAGTAGTGATCACCACATCGGCACCACCTTTCAGGGCGTCCACAATGCCTTGAGCACCTAAATAAGCCTCAGCCGACACGACCGTATCAAGACTCTCAGCGATTGGCTTACCAGTCTCGATGAAGTCCAAGCCCATCGTGCCAATGGTCTTTGTCAAGATCCCACCAGACACGGCAGCGACGCGAAGATCTTTAATCCCCAATTTGATCGCCAAGGCCGCTACTTGCTGCGCAGCCTCTTCTGGATCTAACCAACCTTGGTTAGTAATAATCTTGATTCCTCGCTCTTTACACGATTTGAGAATTGGCTCCATTCGAGGAATCAAATAAGGATCGTAAGGCGGAACACGGTCCGTTTCCATCCGAGACACCTGAGCCGCGCTCATCGTGACTTCTGACATCGAGTCAAAGCAAAGATAGTTGACATTGCCACGATTCATTAAATCTGTTGCAGGCTCAAATCGATCGCGAGACCAACCCGTCGCAGAGCCTAGACGTACTGTCTTACCTGTTTTATTTTGAGCCATCATGCGGCCCTCTTGATTGCGGTTGAGCGTCCGACATAATCAGCAGGCATGTTTAGCGGTAGAGTCAACATAAGCGATGACAAGGCTTTGCCAGACTCTTCAAAAGCCAGTGTGCGCGAACGCCCCCCTTCGAGCACGTCAGTCATCACAAAATTTAAAGCGCCAATTAATGGTACTTCGTAGCGACGGATAACCCCCTTCGTGATCGGGCCATAGACCGCCTGAACCGCTTCGATCGTTACTTGCTCGAGTAACACCGCGTAATCGCCAATATCGTAGGCAATGACGGACACCATCGAATCATTACCTTTTTCGCCCGAACGAGAATGCGCGACCTCGCGCAATGGGATGCTCTTTGTGTTCAATTTAAAGTGTCTCAGTTATTTTTTATCTTATTGGTACCTGACGGTATCTGAGTCTCAATATAGACCGATGCAAGGTAGCAGGCAAGCTACGCGCGTACGCCGCGAAAGCGAGCATCGCTGCAGCGCAGCAACGCAAACGCAATTAAAAGGCGTTATAAGATCGATTACCTTAGCCAACTAATGTGTTGAAGGAGCACCCATCTATGACTCGCACGCGCTTCTTGGGCCACTGTTTAGCGGCAATTTGTGCCTTTGCAATGTCAACGATACCAGCGTCCGTGCGCGCCAACGACTATCCAAGCAGAAACATCTCGCTCATTACGCCGGTTGCGCCTGGGTCCCCTTTCGATTTGCTAGCTCGTTTGTTCGCAGAACGCCTCAGTCGAAAATTAAAGCTCAGCGTTGTTGTAGAGAACGTGACAGGTGGTCAGGCCATGCTTGCGACCAAGAAGGTATTGAATGCCCCTGCCGACGGCTACACCTTATTTCTGACCCCAGGCGGCTTAGCGACTACGCCCGTCATTTTTAAAGACGCCGGCTATACCCTGGATGACTTCACGCCTATCGCACCAGTCGGCCAAGCTCCGTACATATTATTTGTGAGTGCCTCGGTCAAAGCGACTGATATCCCCTCTTTCATGAAAGAAGTTAAAGAGCGCGGAAAGCAACTTAACCATGGCGTCTTGACTACTTCGCAATTAAGCGTCGTTTTATCTAAAAAAATTGCGGCAACCGCAGGTGGAGCTCCGTACGAAGAGATCGGCTACAAGGGCTCACCCGAAATGATTCGCGCGTTACTGGCTGATGACGTTCAGATGATTGCCACAACCTATAGCATTGCTGGGCCGCACTTGAAAGATGGACGCGTGAAAGCCATTGGAGTCGTCGGACGCGAGAAGAGCCTGAACATGCCTGAACTCAAGACCTTCATTGAGGCCGGCTATGAAGATATCTACATCAACATTGTCGCTGCGCTTTATGCAAGATCAACGACGCCTGCAGACATTGTCGAAAAAATTAGAACAATATCTGCAGAAGTCATTGCCGACCCATCGTTTAAAGAGGCCATGAAGCCCACCGGAGCCGAAACCTGGAATATCGCAGTGCAAGACATGCAAGCTGCCTTTAAGCAAGAAGCCAAGACCTTTGAGCAAGATATCAAAAAATTCAATTTGAAATTAAATTAATAAAAATGCGAGTCAAACTTCTTTGTTTGGATGAATGATGCATGTCTGCCATCAATAGAATATTTGCGACATTACTACTCGTCATATGCGCCGCTGGCTTCGCGCTATCAGCGTCTGGACAACCCCTAATCGCCTCAATTGAACTCGCCAAGACAGTGCCAATCGCCGATACACATCTACACAACTACCAAGGTGGTGAAGGTAACTTTAAAGAGCTTTTAGACAGAAATAATGTGCAGTGGGCCGCAGGCGTTGGTTACTTAAACGACAGCATGCGGTCGGTTTTAAAAGGTCGCTACATCGCGGCGATTGGGCAGCGGGAATTTGACCAAAGTAAGATGGTTTCATGAGCAAACCTAATATTTCAGAGCACGACGGCGTTAGAAACCTGCACTTTGGCACGCACGTTATTCAGGGCGCGATGCGACTGGATGATTCGCTTGCGCTTGAGTTTGAGTACATTCAGCAAATGATGCTCTGGACGTTATTCATTGAACACCCAGCACATATTGCTCAACTAGGTTTAGGTGCTGGAGCGCTTACGAAATTTTGCTACCATCACTACCCAACTGCGCGTACGACGGCGATCGAGCTAAACCCTGCAGTCATCGCTCAGTGCCACACTCACTTTGCACTACCGCCAAACGATCAGCGACTGTCGGTGCTTGCTATGGATGCTTGGGATTACGTCAACGACCAGTCAAATCAGTCTTCTTGCGATGTGCTTCAGGTCGACCTGTATGATGACCAAGCAATTGAGCCCACACTGAATTCACCTGAGTTTTACGCAGCCTGCGCTGATTGCCTGACGGCCAGCGGCATCATGACCGTCAATATTTTCTGTGATCGAGAAAATCATAGCCACAATCTAGAGGCGATTGAACAATCTTTTAGTGCAGTCGCCTGGTTGCCCGAGGTCCACGATAGCAATGTCGTTGCCGTGGCCTTTAAACAGGCACCATCAATCGATTTCGAACAACTATACATCCGTGCTGAAAAGATTGAACACCAACTTGCTCTGCCGGCCACATCTTGGGTCGACGGCTTGATGCAGTGGATGCGGGGCTAGCGCACCCACGTCGGCACACACAATGTTCGCGACAAAAACGTCGCTACTGAGTTTCAGCGCCTTACAATTTGATGATTTGAGCCCATTTCGGAACCTCCTGAGCAATCAGTGCCTTAAAGTCGCTGGGAGTGTTGCCTGAGGGATTCGAACCTTGTGAACGCAAGGTTTGCAGCACATCGGGCTGCGCCAAAACTTCTTGAATGGCCTGATGTAGTTTTGTAATGATTTCAGGCGGCGTACCAGCGCGCGTCATGATGCTGTTCCAAAGCGTGATATCAAAACCTGGAAAAGTTTCGGCTACTGTCGGCACATCTGGTAACGCGGGAGATCGCATAGGCGTCGTCACGGCTAACGCCTTGAGTTTTTTTCCTTGAATAAATGGCAACACCTCTACAAGCGGCGCAAACACCACGTCTAGACGCCCTCCCATCAAGTCCACGAGCGCTGGCGCGCCACCTTTATATGGAATGTGACCCATTTCAATATTGATCGTATTGGCAAATAAAGCGCCCGCCAGATGCTGGCTTGATCCGCTACCCGCAGACCCATAATTCAATGGCGGCTTAGCGACTTTGGCTGCAGCGATGAATTCAGCAAAGGTGTTGATTTTAGAATCTGCACCGATCACCAAGACGTTCGGGACCATTGCAATACGTGATATCGGCTCTAAGTCTTTACGAAAATCATACGGAAGTGACTTGTACAGCGAGATATTGGCAACCAGACTACTAGGGGCCATCAAGAGTGTATAACCGTCAGGAGCCGCCTGTGCCACCGCGTTGGCGCCAATATTGCCTCCGGCTCCAGCGCGATTTTCAGCAAGCACTTGTTGACCTAGGCGCTTTGAAAGATGCTCTGCGATCAAGCGGGCGGTAATATCAGTACTGCCTCCCGGCGCGTAAGGCACGATCAGAGTAATAGGCTTAGTCGGATAAGTCGTGCCCTGCGCCCAAATTGGTGTGACAAACAATGCGCTGAGTGTCATACACACGTGAATACATAGCCGTTTCAACATGCTTGTTCTCCAGAGATTTGTCTCATTTTTTTTCAGCAGACGATACTCGCTACTGTTTTTTGCTCTTTGGCTTTGCGCGCAGCAGGCAGGACCCACATACGAGTTAGCATAGCTTAGCACCGAAAATAGCTTAACCGTTGATAACAAAGCGCACGGCAAATTCAACCCAACTGGCCAAACTTTGGTGTTCGTTCTTAGCAGGGATGAAGCGCCATTGCTGCACCGCACGCAAAGCGGACTCATCAAACAAGCGATAGCCGCTGCCTTTTGCAACCTCGATCTCTCGTGGGCGTCCGGCGGCATCAACCCAGACTCTGAGCCATACGACGCCTGACAACCCTCGATCGCGTAACGCGACGGGATAATCCGGCTTAGGATTGTGCGCATGATCGGGGCTTGCTGCCTGTTGAGTCGTCGACGCACTTGCGCGATGTGCTTTTTTGAATCTGTCCTTTGACATCCCCATTGTTTCGGGGCTTGGGGTACCAATTTTCTTTGCTACGATCGTTGCGGCTTCGGCTATTTTTCTTTTTTTGATTGCTTTTGTTTGCTGCGTTGCTTCGGCGATCTTTATTGCTGGCGTTGCTTCCGTTGCTTCGATCGTTTCTGTTATTTCGGTTGCTTGAGCAGCGTCTGTGATTTCTCTGACGATGGCCGCCTCTCTGACTGGAATTACGTCTGTAGCCGCCAGTGCTTGAACGGCCTCTGTTGCGGTCTGCTCTGTTCGTTCAACAAAAGTGACTAGATCAATAGGACTGTGCGCGACAAGCCGATGATCACCATCGGCCATAGATTTTTGACTCAGCCAATAAGACAGCACCATCAAGAGAAGCAGGCCTGCATGTACGAGAACCGATTGAATACCCTGTCTCGTCAAAGACGCCGCGATATTTTGTTTTTTTCTCATAGGCACTGTCACCGTGTAGAAGCCGGAAACACAACTAAAGAGTGATCTGCAGTACGCAACGACTCTAAGCGCAGACCGTAGAGACGTTCAAACAAAGGTACGGCCTGCGCGTTGCTAGGCACGTCGGCACAGAGCCGCCCCTCTTTGAGCAGCACGAGGCGATCAAAGGCTTTTAGGGCGTGGTTTACGTCGTGCAGCACTGCTACGACCGCGTGATGCCGTTCAGCTGCAAAGGAATCTAATGACTGCAAAATACGAACTTGCAGACCCAAATCGAGTGCCGCAAGCGGTTCGTCAATGAGAATCAGGCTTTCTGTAACATCCCACATCTGAGCAAAAACTCGGGCCAAATGAACCCGTGCGAGCTCACCTCCTGACAAGGTGTCACAACGACGCCACAAGAGGTGATCAACGCAAGCCAGTTTGGCTGCCGCTGCAACAATCGTCGCAACACACGGGTCTTGTGATCGGGCAACACGCCCAAGGGCGATTACCAGATGCACGCCCAAACCAAACGCAACTTGACCGTTTTGTGGCATGACAGCTCTGTGATGACTGAGCTCGGCAACCGACCAATCCGCACGGACTCTACCCTTGAATATCACGTCCCCCTTCACAGGCGGCAAATCTAGGGACATCAGATGCAAAAGTGTCGACTTACCGGCACCACTTGGCCCTAAGATCGCCAACCGCTCGCGAGGCCCTAGGTGCAGGGAAAAGGCCTTAGATGCTTGCTGCGCTTGACGACGTGAGTCGTATCGAAGGACAACATCTTGAAGTTGTAAAAGCCGTGAGGGCATGATGGTGCTCAATTGTCTACCGCCTATCGAGTCTGCGCGCGCGTCTGACGCACCAGTAAAAGAAAGAAAGGCCCACCAACTAAAGCCGTAAAAATTCCAACAGGAATTTCAGCAGGGACTGCAACCGAGCGTGCAAAAGTATCCGCCACCAATAACAACATTGCGCCCACCAACATCGCCAGGGGCAACATCCGACGCTGATCAGGACCAATCCAAAGCCTAACCAGATGCGGTGCGATCAAGCCAACAAAACTGATCATGCCGCAAAACGCCACTGCCATGCCCGCTAGCAG
This sequence comes from uncultured beta proteobacterium, assembly GCA_903932425.1. Classification (GTDB taxonomy): domain Bacteria; phylum Pseudomonadota; class Gammaproteobacteria; order Burkholderiales; family Burkholderiaceae_B; genus Zwartia. Next base: position 9,971 of record CAIZGG010000360.1, read on the forward strand.
TGCCACCCAAACAATGATCTGTTTTCGTAAGTCATGCACGTCAACACCAACCTGTCGAGCCGCCGTATCGCCTAGGGCAAGTGCATTTAAAGATTGTTTCAAGCGAGTCAGTCGAAAATATCCCAGAGCCAGCAACGCCGCAAACAAGCCTACCCACAACCATTGCGCTCCGGCCAGCGACCCCAGTGTCCAGAAGGACAAACTCCGCAGCTGTTCATCGTCCGCCAAGTAGGTACAAAGACCAATCAGGGCCCCTGCCAATGCGTTCATGGCGATGCCGGTTAATAGCAACGCAGAAATCGACCCGGGCGCAAGCCAGCGCGCCATGCGATCGAGCGCGACACAAACGGTCAGCGCTCCGATGAAGGCCGCGAATGGAAGCAACCAGACTCGAGCAGAAGCGGCCATCAACGCTGTGACCTCACCAAGTAGCACGATTGTGATTGCTGCTGCGCAGGCGGCCCCTGCACTCACGCCAAGCAAGCCTGGTTCTGCCAGTGGGTTACGAAACAAGCCTTGCGTTAGCGCACCACTTAGACCAAGGCTGGCGCCAACCAATACAGCGAGCAGCAGGCGAGGCAGACGAAGATTGAACAACACATGTGACCCCGCAGCTGGCACCTGAGCTGAGTCGCCAGACGCTGACAATCCAAGCAACTTAGGCAGCGCAAGCCAATCAGCTACGCCTATCGGCATCGCACCAATCTGCACGGCCAAGCCAAATAGCAACACAAGCGCGGTAACCAGCCACCAGCCTGGTTGAGCGCCTAAGGCAATGCGCAGTCTACTCATAAGGCATCAAAGGCTTGATGAAGTTCGAGCACAGCCTCAGGCATCCGCGGGCCAAACCCTAGCAAACGCAAAGCATCCATCACCACAACAGCCTGCCTACGACCCGCTGGTGTCTGAGCAAGTCCTGGCAACTTTAATAGTGCCTCGAGCCCCCCCGCTGCCCTCATACCCTGCTCTGTCACCAAAAGGCAGTCGGGTTGCGCTGCAATGAGCCCCTCGGGTGTTAGGGGCTTATAGCCCTTTACACCCTGCACCGCATTAGTCGCTCCGGCGTAGGTCAGCATTGCATGCGCAGCTGTTGAAGCCCCTGCGACAAGCATCTGAACAGGCGACTGCGCCAAGACAAAGAGAGCGCGAACAGGCTGCCTGGTTGATGACCTATTTTTTTCGGAAACCTGCTGCCGTACTTGACGCCAACTCGAGTCCAGTTGGTCGAGAGCGCTCTTGGCGAGCTCGCCTCGGTTTAGCACCTGACCTACACCGATTACACGCTGACGCAGCCCCTCGTATTGATGTTTGGCTGGCAACACCGTAAGACGGATACCCGCTGCTGCAATTTGCTTCAGCACCGTGGGTGGGCCTGCTTCTTCGGTGGCAAGTAAATGCGTGGGAGCCAGCGAGAGCAGACCCTCGATCGACAATTGCCGTGCATACCCCACATTGGGTAAGCCTTTGGCATTTTCTGGATATATCGAAGTCGTGTCGACACCCACTAGGTCGAAACCTGCCTCAAGCATGAAGACAATTTCGGTCAAAGCGCCACCAACAGAGACGACCCGTTTACCGGCTGATGCGTGTGCAACAGAAGGGCCGGCCGCAAGCGGAACGGTCGCGCACCATGCGAGATACCCGAGTGCCTGACGTCGGGACAGTAACCGTGGGCCCTGAAGGTGTATTGATGTCATATTGCTAAGCTGCGCAAGCTTGTTGTGTTTCTTGAATATCATCTAGCAGCCCACGCCACGCCGCGAGTTCTGGCTGCCCGGGCTTACGCAAGCCAAACACCATGGCGATTGCGTCACCTTGTGCATCGAAGACTTCAAAAGAGGTGACCTGACCATCAACAGTTGGCTTTTTAACAATCCAAGCAGTGTCAACATGATCAATACGCAGATGAAGATTGAAACTCGCATCGATCACATTGAGCCACGGTCTCGAATACGAGACCTGAAGAATGGGTCCTGAGTGAATTTGAAGCATTCCGTGATTGCCAACAAAAACCATGATTGGAATTTCACGGGCGGCCGCGCCTGTCAACACTCTGAGAATGTCGGCACAATGCACCTTCTGCACATACTTGGGCTGAGCAAGTCGCAGCGCCTGAACACGCGAGACCTCATGCGTTTTTAATAATTTAAAAAAATCATGGGTATCACGTAGAGCGCTCCAGGCCTGCTGCATGGCGCCAATATCAATCTGCTCATCTGCTCGGTCGGACGGCCTTGGCGCAAGAGCCTCGGTGTAAAGACCCGGCTGCTGTTCTGTATGCACGAAATGTTGAACGAAGTCTTGAAAAGCTTGAATATTGCTGCTGTCGCGCAAATAAATTTTGTGAATGGCAACGCCTGAAATATCAAAAAATTGAAGGCTCGTTTGGCGGCCCTTAGCCGTCGTTTCTAACACGGCAAAACCATGTGCCCACTTAGAATAAAAAGCGCGTAAATCGATATTGCCAGCGGCCACAACGCCCGCGCGATCGGTCAACGTCGCGCCGCGATACATCCCAATTTTTTCATGAACGCATGAAGCGTTTCGAGTCAACGCCAATACCTCACCGACTTGTTCAAGCGACGAAATCATTGAATGCCACTCGGGGCGCAGTCGCAACGCGCAGAGCTCACTCGTGGCGAGATCTTCGTTAGACCGGCCTTTGCTCTGCTCAGAGTTGTCATCTTGCAAGGCTGAGAAAAATTGCGAGGCCTTTTGCAAAAAAACGTGCTCATTGACATGGGCTGCGATTAACTCACCTTCGGAGAGGTGGAGTCGTTCGGCAGCGTCGCGCTGGCGAATGAAGCCCTGGCGTCTTAAGGTAGAAAGCGCTTGGGGGATAGTTTGTACCGGACCGTGCATGAGAGTCTCCGTTGGGTAAAAAATTTAGAAGTCGTAGCGCATAGAAACTTGCACCGTTCGCCCCGACGCGGTGTACGCATCGGCAATTCGACTGTTTTCAGTGAGACCGCTCACATCTGACCAACGCCAGTATTTAGTATCTAAGACGTTGTTGATGTTGGCGTTGAAAGTGAGATTCGGAACCGGCTTCCAGTACACGCCAAGATCAAGCACGGTGTAGTCGGGCGAAGCAAACTGAGAGGTTCTGCCGGGTGTAATTCGACTAGGATCTTTGGCTGCGCTGTAGAGCACAGTCGCTTGACCACCCCACTCACCTGCGTCGTACTGCAAACCGAGTAATGCCTTGAATGGCTGGACTGAATTGATAGGAGTACTAACGCCATCAATTTGACTGTCCCCCTTCAAATACGCAGCACCTGTTTGAACCGTCCACCTTTGCCCGAGTTTGACTTCAAGTTGAGCAACAAGACCTTGGATCTTTGCATTTGTCAGATTCACATATTGATACACCGTGGGATTTGACGGTCGTCCACCGCCACCAATGACCTCTTGACTGATGAAGTTTTGATAGCGATTTTCAAAGCCAGCAACTGAATAACGCAGACCGTGAGACTGGCCTCTAAAACCAATCTCGAGGCTATCGGCATACTCAGGCTTGAGGGTCGAATTGCCGATACTGGTATAGCCCGATGCCAGGTTTGCAAAGCCGTTATTCACCTGTTCGGGTGTCGGTGCTCGAAAACCGCGAGCAAGTTGCGCATAGGGTGAAAAACCAGAGGCGAGCCGCCAAACCGCACCAATACGCGGAGTCACCGCCTGACCTGACAAACTTGCTAACGCTGTGTTGCCGTAACCTTTAGCCGACGGGTCAATCGCGTAACGATCGAAACGAACCCCCGGGATCACGCTTACTGCACCAAGCTCAATTTCGCTTTGAAGAAATGCGCCGCCCAAGGTGTAGGTAGTATCAGGAAAAGGCTTTGAAGGAAACTTGCTTCCGTAGGGCGGAAAAGTGCCGTCTCGCAACGCGCTCAGGTTTGACTGACTGAGGTCGAGTCCGTATGACAGCCTCTGATTGACCCAGCCTGTCAGGTTGGTTTGAAACTGCGTGGCGAGGCCGACCACCTGCGTACGAAAGGTGTTGTCGCGAATTCGCTCGGGCGAACGGTTACGCTGCTCGGTGGCGTATTGATTGACCTGAGCATCTTGCCAATACAGCCGCGTCTCGGCACTTTGAATCCAGGCTGCATTTAGATTGTTATAACGATGTTCAAGCGACACGCGATCACGTTCAATTACATCTTGTGTGATCAGGTCTGTGGTGCTACGAGGGCGCAAAGGTGCTGGCGCGCGGGCTGAGAAAACATTGGTTTTCTGGGTGCGTCGTTGTGATTCAACGGTGAGCCCGAGTTGCTGATCGGTATCAATCGACAAGATGACCTTACCAAGCAGGTAACGATTGTTGTAATCAACGGGATTAGGTAAGGTCCGCTCAGTGGTTTTGTCGTCATTGGAAGCTTTGTTACTTGTTTCGTGCCCCTGACGATAGCTACCCAGCACCATCGCCTGCCACTTTTCATTTTTTCCCGCGAGCGCTAAGGTACCTGAGCCCGCCTGGTCAATACTGGCGTATCCAACACGAGCAAAGCCGCCTACACTTTGGCCCTGCTTCAGCAGATCATTTGGATTCAGCGTTTGAAACGTCACGGCGCCAGCCAGTCCGTCGCTACCGTATTGTGTTGACGCTGGGCCTCGCAAGATCTCGACACTTTTGAGCCCATCGATATCTAAGAACTCTCCGCGCCCCGTAGAGAACGGACCAAAAGTGAAACCATTGGGGATTCGTATACCGTCAACCAACATCAAGACTTGATTTCCACCGAGCCCCCTGATGTTGACGCCCTCTTGACCGCCACGACCAGTAGGTGCTCCGCCCTCGCCAAAACGCGTTGGACCGGTCGGTACAGTGACGTCGAGCTCGGTACGAAAGGCTTCTTTTAAATTGCGGGCTCCCTCTTTTTGAATTGTTTGGTCGGTAATGACCGACACGCTGCTGGGGACGTCATCGACCTTGCGCAATGTACGCGTGGCGCTGACCGTCACACCGCTGAGCTGGGCGGCGTTTTCAACGTTGTTGTTCGTCGCAGCATCGGGTACTGAAGTAACCTGTGCAGAGGATTGCTGGGGAAGCGCCTGAAGAGTAAGACTTAAGGCGATGGCGACATTTGCTTTGCGCAGCATAGGGTGTCCTAAAGTGATTTAGGCACTGGCTGGCGAAGGCTGGCTTGTGCATTGAAGAATTTGCCGCAGACTGCGGCGATGAATCGGTTACTTGGTGAGTATCAATTTTCCAAGTGCCGTTTGTCTCAGACGATACAAGTCACCATGATGCTCAATCTCAATCTCTTTAGCTGACTGAAACAACCAGTCAGTTGATAGACGGACTAAACCCTTGTCACCCAACCTGGGTAACGCGTGACCGTGTTGTTTCGAGACTTTTTCGTCGTTCAGACAAACAGTTTGAGAGTGGTTTGTAGGCAGTAAATGATCCATATCGCAATTTTAAACGATAATGATTCTCATTTGCAAATAGGCAAGATTTTTTATGAAGTCGCGTAGTGTATGAATTACCCGCGTGATGGAGTACCCACCTAACGAGTTCAGCTCTTCACGAATTGCGTTGCTATTCGTGGGCCTTAACTGAGATTCCTTCAACGATTGTGGTGACGTTACGCTCAAACATTTTCAGGTATGTATCGGCAGCGGTGCCCGGTTCAGTCAGGGCATCGGCATATAAACGACCGCCTACTTTAGCGCCGCTGTCCTGAGCTATACGCTCGAGTACACGCGGATCAGAGATGTTTTCGGTAAAGATCGCAGACACTTTGTTCTTTTTAATCTGATCAACAATGCGAACAATCTCTGCAGCAGAAGGCTCGCTTGCAGTTGCTAAGCCCTGGAGAGGATAAAAGGTCACACCGTAGGCTGCAGCAAAATATCCGAAGGCGTCATGTGAGGTGATAACCCGACGTCGCTCAGCAGCAACCGCAGCGATACGCACTTTTGTTGCCTGATCTAATGACTGGATACGGTTGATGTAATCAGTCGCACGCTGATTCAGCTGAGCTGAGTGCATCGGCATCGCTGCAATTAAGGCATCGCGGATCGTCTGCACATAAAGCGCTGCGTTGGCTAGGTTTTGCCAGGCATGCGGGTCTAAAGCCCCGTGAGTGTGCTGAACGGGTTTGTGAGTGGCGGCGCGTGCGCTTACGTGCTCGTCAGCCCGTTCAGGAGGAGTGCTTACCCCTTTACTGACAACAACGATTGGGCCACGATAGCCAGAGGCTTTAACGAGTCTGTCGAGCCAGCCTTCAAAACCTAGACCGTTTACAAACACTAACTTTGCCGAGGCAATCCGCTTAGCATCGGCAGGTGTAGGATCAAACACATGTGAATCCGCATTCGGACCAACAAGCGAAAACACCTCGACATGCGGCCCACCTACCTCACGCACCATATCGGCTAAGACCGAGAAGCTCGCGACCACGGGCAGCGATTGCGCACTGAGCGATTGCGCGGCGACGCACAGCAGAGTCATCAGCATGATACGCCTCAGGCGTCTAGTGACTGTGCGCAACATTTCAAGCCTCTTTATGCTGACTAGTCGGAAACCAGATCGTCCTGAGACTATCGCGCATACCAAAACAAAGAGAAAGCAAATAGAGTGCTCCAGCACACAACACAATCGCTGGCCCAGACGGCACGCTCGCGTGATAGGAAATCAGCAAACCCGCCGCCCCACTAAACGCACCGAGCCCTGCAGCGAGTGACGCCCTAGCTACAACACCCGCACACCAAAACCTGGCAGCCGTAGCCGGCAACATCAACAAGCCGACAGCCATCAGTGTGCCCAACGCCTGGAACGCTGAAACCAATGTCAAAACCACCATCATCATAAACAATTGATGCACTAAGGCCCCACGTCCACCAACGGAACGCAAAAAAATCGGATCGAAACACTCAACGATTAAAGGGCGCCAGATGATGGCAAGTCCGAGCACGGTGAGGCTTGAGGCACCTGTGATGAGTAATAGCGAAGGACCGTCGATCGCGAGCACGCTGCCAAATAAAAAATGTAGCAAATCAACCTTACTCCCAGAGGTCGCAATTAACATGACCCCTAGCGCAAGCGTGATCAGATAAAACGAAGCAAAACTGGCATCTTCTTTTTGCGCAGTCCAGCGCGTGACGGCCGCAGCGAGCAAGGCCATAAGTGCAGCGGCGATAAAGCTGCCAATGGACATTGCTGGCAGCGAAAGCCCAAAAAATATAAAACCAACGGCGGCACCCGGTAACACCGCGTGCGCAATGGCATCGCCGGCCAAACTCATCCGGCGCAACACAAGGATGGTGCCAATCGGGCCGCAAGCAAATCCAATCGCCAGACAAGCGACCAGCGCGCGGCGCATGAAACCATAATCAACGAATGGTTGAAAGAACCAACCATAAAGCAAAACAAATACGTCAGCGACCATCAGCGTATCGCCCCAGCGCCATTCGGTCTCGCGCACCAGGGTGCTCGCTCGTCCCAATACTCAGACGTTTGACGCGCTCGGGCCAGATTTTCAGGTGCAAGCGCTTGAGTGCTATCGCCCCACGCGATGACTTCGCGCGCCAGTAAGAGTGTTTCAGGAAAGTGCGCGCGCACCATATTCATATCATGCAACACGGCGATCACCGTGCGAGCCTCGCGGTGCCATGTCAACACAACTTGTAATAGATCATCCGCTGTGCGGGTATCTAAGGCGTTGAACGGTTCGTCAAGCAAAATGATCGCGGCATCTTGCATCAACAAACGGGCAAACAACACGCGTTGCAGTTGGCCGACCGACAACTCACCGATAAAACGCCGCTCAAAGCCTACCAAGCCAACGGCCGCCAACGCCTCAGTCGCCCGGGAGCGCATCAGCGCGGTGACACGGCTAAAACTTTTAAGCTCGCGCCAGGCGCCAAGTAAGACGACGTCTAATACTCGGACAGGAAACTCTCTGTCTATGGATGACTGCTGGGGTAAATAGGCCAGCATGCCGTTTGCCGCGTGCCCGAAGCGGATCGAACCTTCTGCCGCTTGGAGTTGCCCCGATAAGGCGCCAAGCAACGTACTTTTGCCGGCGCCGTTTGGCCCAACGATCGCGGTCAGCGAACCTGGCAAAAATCGCCCAGTGACATGATGTACGGCAGGGTGCCCCTGGTAGGCCAGGGTTAGATTATTAATTTCGATCACGTCAGGCGCGCTGCGCGTTGCCAGGATCTCAGACATCGTTTATCAACGCCCAAGCTACGGCCAACCACAGTAAGCCTGACAGGGCGAGCACAGCCGCGACCCTGACCCAAACACTTGCAAGAACGGGACTATGCTCGGCACGGACGTTAGCCGCAGGCAGGACCTGTTCGTGACGATGGCTGTGAACGTGATCGTGATCGTCGCTGTGATCATGACTGTGACTGTGGTCGCGAGGCTGCATGAGGATGCTGATGCTTAGGCCGTGGAATATTTGCAGGATTTTCAGTAATGATAATACAATATCATTATCAATGTTTGCGTCTGAGCCTTTTTGCTCTAACCTTAAAAACTGACTCATGGAAAGATCGACTGTTCAACGCTCTGCGATCCGCGACGCTTTGCAGCGCGCGGCACGCCCTCTTCTGGCGCAAGAGGTGCTGGATTTAGCGTGCGAGACAGTGCCCCGCATCGGTATCGCGACGATCTATCGCAATTTAAAAACAATGGTTGATGAAGGCCTGCTCAGGCAAGTTGTGCTGCCCGGAGAAAATCCCCGCTTCGAGCTGTCGGGCCATGGTCATCACCATCATTTTCAATGCAATCAGTGTCAAAAAGTCTTTGATATACATTCATGCCCGACAGATTTGGCAGCCCTTGCGCCTAAAGGTTTTACGGTCGAAGATCATGATCTGACGCTGTATGGTCGCTGTAAAAATTGCTAAGCCGCGGCGAGCGCGCGCCGAGACTTCAAATCGCGTCGGCGGCTTATTGCCTAGCTTCTTTCCTCATAACGCCTGCATTAAGCGAGCAACTGTATTCTCAAAAAAAGTCTCAAGTGTCGTCGCCTCTTTATTACCGCCAACGGTAAAAGGCAAAACAACAAGCGGTACTTTAGCCCTTTCACTAAACCATTTAGACGCAGCATCGCCTGCATAGGCCGACGTCACAATCATTCGACCTTGAAGCTGGCTTTGGCGCTGCAACACGGTACTGAGGTGAGCAACTGAGGGATCAAGACCTGGTAAGGGCTCGAGCGTACCGACTTGAATTAAGCCCAGCCAATTGTTCAGATATACAAAGCCATCGTGCTGCACCCAGATCTTTTCACCTCTCAAAGGCTTGGCGATCGTTGCCCAACGATCAATGCTCGCTTGCCATTTAAACAAAAAGTCGCGCAACCGCTCCTGATAAAAACTGCCGTTAGCCGAATCAAGCAAAATCAGACGCTCAGTCAACGCGCGTGCAATGGGCAAGAAATTTCGTGGGTCAGTTTGAATATGTGGATTACCTGCAGCGTGAACGTCGCCCAGGCTTCGATCAACTACAGCCGGGATACCCAACAGTTGAACGTATTGACTCGCTTCGAACGTGCCTGGCGTACCAGGCAAGATCTTGGCGTTACCTGCGTCACGTTGCAACAAGGGCAGCCAACCAATTTCAAGCTCTGAGCCGGTTGCGAGCAACAGTTGCGCATTGCGCGCCCGAGCCAGTAGCGACGGCCTTGCCTAAACACGGTGCGGATCTTGTAAGGCATTGGTGGCAACATACACTTTAACTTTTTCGCCACCCAGCTCTTCTGCTAAAGCACCCCACTCAGGCACCGTTGCAAAGACGTTTAGTTGAGCTTGAGCGCTTGAACCTGTCAACCCGAACCAGAGCGCGACACTCATCAGACCAAACGCTCGACACACTTTAAATAACGACATTCTTTTCTCCACTTAGCCGTATCGCTAAGAACACGAAACCTTCAAGACGAACCTTTTGCTCTAAAAGCGATGAGCACCATGGGCACCCAAGCTCATCACGTATTGCAAAAAGACCTGGTTATTAGTCTTACCTGGCCCATACATCGTGTCTTGAGCCAACTGCAACCTAAACATTGAATATTCAGAGTTTGCCCAATCAATCATGAGGGTGTTGCGCGTTGGGTTATAGGCTTCGAGTACGGTACCGCTCAAGGTGTCTGCACTAAAACCGTACGATGAATTGCCGCCATACAGTTGATCAAAGCGATAGCCGACACGCCAATTAGGCATGAACTGGTAGATCGCCTGAACATAAAAACCGCTTTGAGTATTGGTGTATGCATTGCCGAAGCAAGGTGCCTGACACGAAGCGTACAGATTTGGGCTCGTGATCGAAGCCGACCCTTTTTGCGTATTCCAGAACGCTTCGCCTTGCAATTTAAAGTTTTGCCGACTGGCGTTGCCATTTGGGGACCACTTGTAAACAAAGTCTGCGATCAAGACACCGGTCGAACCGGTAAAGTCAAAGGTATCGGTGTCATTAAGCACAGAAACTCTAGGCCGATTTCCAGTGCTCGCGGTGACGTACGATAGCCCGCCAAGCCACGATGATTCGGCACCAATATCACCGCCTAGTTTTGCAAAAATAGTCCCTAGCCTTGGTTTGTTTTCATTAAAGTTATTACTGTTGGGGTACGACAGTCCCTGACCAAGTTCGCCTCCAAGTTTCAGGTATAGATCATCAAGAGGCGCCACCCAAGAGAGTTGCGCCCCGGTGTTGTTTAACTGACCACCGAAAAATGCTTTGTACGCAAGCGGCAAATCAACAAAATCCCATTCATGGGGGTGCTTGTTATTCAGGTACCCAACACTTGAAAAGAATTTACCGGCCTTAACTTTTGCACCGGCAGGTAAACCGAGCGTTTCAAAAAACGCCTCTTCAAGTGAAATATTGAAGTCTTGCCCATTCTGCGCCAACACAAGGCGTGCCTCTGCGCGAAAGAGATTATCAACTGTACCCGCAAGACCTAACTCAGTTTCACCCAAAGAAAAGCCTCGTGGAATATTTTCACCCCCGCGGGCACAAACCCTCGCGTCAGTGATTCAGGATTTTGACTTTGCGCCGAATATTTACCATCGATAATCAGAGAAATCTCGGGCGTCAGTGCCCCAATTTTTGGCAAGGTGATTCCTCGCCCCAAGGACGGTGAAGGATTGCGCGCCACGTCAGGCGCGCTCGTTGCCGTATTGCTCGTTGCATTACGATCATTAGAGACTAGCTCTGGGAGCACTGCGCCCGACGTTGCCGGCGCAACGGGCGCCGTCGTCATCGTGCGCCCCGGTGCTACGCCAGTGGTTGTGACTGCGTTTGATACCGACGACGGTGCCGCTGTTGGCATTGTGGTTGCATTGGCAACGGTCGCCCGTGCGCCTGCCGCGGCAGCCGACTACTGCCGAGCCAGTTGTGCGTTTTGTTGCTGTAGCGTATTGATCTTCTGTTCGAGCGAATTGATGCGCTCTTCGTACAGCACTCGCATCGCCTGAATACTATCTTGAAGCTTTGCAAGGTCGGCGGTCGTGACCGGCGCTGCACTCGTCTGCGCACCAACTGGTGCGACCAAAGCTACAGTGGCAACAAGGCCTAAGGCTGCGCAAGCGCGCGCGGCGTGGTGAAGGTTAAACATCTTGTCATCCTTAAACTAAACACGAAATGAACGCCCGAGGGCGTCGCGACGCAGTGTTAACTTAAGAAGACGGGTGGCCCTCGTTGATTGGCCAACTCAACAGGCATTGCAAAGCTACAAACGGCGACAGCGCCTTGCAGCAACAGGGTCTGCAGCGAGACCTCATGCAGAAGCGGTTGAGAAATCAGGCCAACGCTATGAGTGAGGTCTTCAAGACACTTTAAACACAAACCCGAGGCGGGTTGGGGCTGTACCTGATCAGCGCTCAGGGTATTCAGCGAATATGAATTTTTGCCAGATGCCTTGGCGACGTGCTCTAAGCCGTGCCAAACCATGCCAGCCTGCATCACCAACAGCGCCACGACCGCTAAGCATGCCAGCACTTGACCAACCGCCTGTCGGCAGAGGTCTCGCTGCAACAAGAAAGAGGCCTGACTATTAGGCATTGAGAGACATAGAGCTAGAATTGTTGCGATCAACATAGCACTAAGGACTGACTGGACGAAAATCCGTAGCCAGTAGCAGGCGTTCAGTTCGAAATTTTAAGCGCGGCGCAACACCTGCCCTGCTCTTGCGTGGGTAGTGACACCATCTTGCCAACTCAGTACACCATTCACGTATACCTGATGAATCCCTGCAGCTGGGCGCATCGGGTCAGCAAACGTCGCACTATCTTTAATGTGTTCGGGATCAAACACAACCAGATCTGCAGCATAGCCTTCCTTAATCAAACCCCGATCTTTCAAGCCAAAGCGCGCGGCCGACAGACCCGTCATTTTATGTACTGCGGTCTCAAGCGGAAAAAGCTTACGATCACGGCTGTAATGGCCTAAGACGCGCGGAAAAGCACCCCACAAACGCGGATGTGGAAAGGTATCGTGAGGCAAACCATCTGAACCGATCATGGTTTCGGGATAAGCCAAAATTCGCTCTACGTCGTCTTCATCCATCGAAAAATAAATAGCACCCGCTGGCTGTAGCGAAGCCAAAAATTCGGTGAGATTCAAATCTTGTTCTTTGAGCAATTCGTCCACATAGCGACCGCTTGTCTCGGGCTTCGCCTTAGACCAAGCGATTAAAGTGCGTGACGCTTGTTCAACGGTGTCTTGTCGTAAAACGGTTGACGAAGCCACATAAGGATAACAATCGAGGCAGACATCGCCTTGCGCGCGCATTTCATCAACCAGGGCCAGTGTTTCGCGCGAGCGTCCGAAATTTTCTTGGCCATTGACTTTGTGATGTGACAGCACTTGCCGCACGCCTAACTCTTTAGCGATTGACATGGCCTCTGTCATGGCCTCTAGCACTTGCGCAGCTTCGTTACGAATATGCGAGGCAATGAGCGCCGTGCCACCACGCAAAGGTTCAAACACGGCTTGAATTTCAGCAGCAGTGGCAGCCTGAGCGGGCGCATAAAACAGACCGGTAGACACGCCCACCACGCCTGCATCGAGCGCCTCTTGCACCAGCACCTGCATTTTCGCGATTTCGGCATCTGTCGCAGGCCGCGTTAAATCAGACATTGTGACCGCACGCAAGGTAGTGTGACCGAGCAAGGCAGCCATATTGACGGCCGGCGGATTTTTTTCAAGTGCTGCGAAATAATCAGCAAACGTCTCATAGCGCTGGCTGGGGCCGTTCGCAATTAAGTTTAGCGGCGCAATCGCTTCAGTGTGTCCAAGCGGCGCCAGGCTCAAGCCACAATTTCCAGTGATGACGGTCGTTGCGCCCTGACTCACCTTTGCAGCCATTGAGGGATCTGCCAGCAACAAGCGATCGTCGTGCGTGTGCACATCGATAAAACCCGGAGCGATCGCAAGCCCCTTTAAATCGATGGTTTTAGCAGCCGAGTAGTTGAGCGCATCACCAACCGCGATAATGCGACCGTCTTTGACTGCAACACTGGCCTCGCGCCGTGCCTGGCCACTACCATCTATCACAACCCCATTTATCAACAACAGATCACAATTCAACATGTCTAGCAGCCTTGAGTTAGAAAGCAAAGTAAATGACTTGCACGCGCACCGCTCGCAGCCGTCAGAGCTACGCACCAGCAAGCGCTAAGTTGTAACCAAAAAATTAGTCTACACCGGAAATTTTTGCCTTTCGGCAAAACTTTGGGTATTGCGCCAACCTAAACGAAAATTATTCTTATTAGCTAAAGCTGATACCATTTTGTACGAAGTGCCGAAATAACCAAGCCTGAGCGCCCGACCTGACGCCTTAAACTGAGACCCGCATGAATCCTTTCGCAGATGCCTTTATCAACCCGCGTGCCGACCCAAGCCAGGTCGCGTACGGAGCCAAGCGCGCGAGCGTGATGAGCCAGCAAGGTTTCGATGCCGCGTTTGCAGAAATCTCAAGCTGGCCGGGATACGCCCCTACTCCCTTGGCGTCCTTGCCAAAATTGGCTCAACAACTTGGCGTGGCTGAAATACTTTACAAAGATGAGCGTGGCCGCTTTGGCCTGGGCAGCTTCAAGGCACTAGGCGGAGCCTATGCTGTAGCAAACGTTTTGCGCCTCAGGGTGCAGCAGGCGCAAGGCTTGGCGCAGGTCAGTTCAAAGCAGCTACTATCGGGCGCCTTTAAAAATTTAATTAGCGGGTCTACCGTCACGTGTGCCACTGATGGCAACCACGGACGCTCGGTCGCCTGGGGTGCACGTCTGTTTGGCTGCAAATGTGTAATCTATGTTCACGAAACCGTCAGTCAAGGCCGTCGCGACGCGATCGCGCACTACGGTGCCGAGGTACGCGAAGTCAAAGGCAATTACGACGATGCCGTTCGGTTTGCGGCTACCACAGCAGCCGCAGAGGGCTGGACAGTTGTCTCCGACACCTCGTACCCTGGCTATCGTGACATTCCACTTGATGTCATGCATGGCTATGGCGTCATGGCCACAGAAATTGTCACTCAACTGTCTGCAGTCCAACCACCCACCCACGTATTCGCTCAGGCAGGCGTCGGGGCTTTAGCGTCTGCCGTGTGTGCGAATTTTTGGTTGCAATGGGGCTCTCAACGCCCTCTGTTTATTGTGACCGAACCCACACAGGCAGACTGTGTCTACAAAAGCTTGCAGGCTGGCCAACGCACAGTCGTCGAAGGTTCGCTTGATACCGTCATGGCTGGGCTCGCCTGCGGTGAAGTCTCTGAGCTTGCCTGGGAAATTCTGCAAGGTGGTACGAACGTCGCTGTAAAAGTCGATGATGCCTATGCCCTTGAAGCGATGCAAATACTGGCGCAGCCTCAAAAAGGTGACCCGGCCATCGTTGCTGGCGAAACCGGCGGGGTGGGCCTTGCGGCTCTTTTGGCCGCACGTGATCATGCTCACATTCGTGCACGTCTGAAGCTCGATGCTCAATCGCGAGTGTTGCTACTAGGTAGCGAAGGCGACACAGATCCAGTGATTTATCGACAAGTTGTTGGACAAACCGCCGCGGAGGTGTTGGCATGAATACCCTTGACTCGCACGCTCTGAGCTTACGCGTTCAGCCCGAGCGCTTAATCGCTCAGCTCAATGCTCTCGCTGAAATTGGCCTCACACCGGAAGGCGCATGCTGTCGCTTAGCACTCTCTGACGAAGACCGTCTAGGTCGAGATCAGCTCATTGAGTGGATGAAAGAACTTCAACTTGAAGTGAGCATCGATCCAATTGGCAACATATTTGGCTGGCGTGCCGGGCAAGAAGATTTACCGCCGATCATGACAGGCTCGCACATCGACACAGTTCGTACGGGCGGCCGCTACGATGGCCCCTTAGGCGTACTTGGAGGCCTTGAAGTTATTCGCGCACTGAACGAAGCCGGTATTGTTACCCGTCGTCCGATCGTCGTAGCAGCGTTTACCAACGAAGAAGGCGCACGTTTTCACCCGGATATGCTGGGGTCACTGGTCTTTGTGGGCGGTTTGTCGCTTGACGAAGCCTATGCGTCGCACAGTGCCGATGGCAAAATCCTGATCGACGAACTTACTAAAATTGGATACGTTGGCAAGGCAGCCCTACCCCTGTGCAAGCCCCATGCGTTCGTCGAGTTACACATCGAACAAGGCCCGATTCTCGATATCGACGGCATCACAATTGGTGCCGTTCGCGACTTGCAAGGCATCTCTTGGCAAGAACTCACTATCGTGGGGCAATCTAACCATGCAGGCACTACGCCTATGCGCTTGCGCCATGATGCCGGTTACTGCGCCGCTGCGATCAGTGTCTTTATGCGCGAACTCACCATCGAGATGGGAGGCGCGCAGGTCGCAACAATGGGGGTCACCCAATTACACCCCAACTTAATTAACGTGATTGCTGCACGTGCAGTCGTAACGGTTGATCTGCGCAACACCGATGAGGCTTTACTAAAAATTGCAGAAAAAAAACTAGCGGAATTTTTAGTCAAACTCGCGGCGCAAGAAGGCGTAACCATTACTAGCCATCGCCTCGCGCGTTTTGAGCCCGTCAAGTTTGATGACGGCATCGCAGATTTAATTGCACAGCACGCGCAGGCGCTTGGCTATTCGTGCCGCTCGATGACGTCTGGCGCAGGTCACGACGCACAAATGATGGCGCGCCTTTGCCCAAGCGCCATGATTTTTGTGCCTTCAGTCAAAGGGATCAGCCACAACCCAGCCGAGCACACCGAAGTAAAAGATCTTGTGGCAGGTGGTAATGTTTTATTACAGACAATTCTTGAATTGGCGAGCTAGTTTTTGACTTGATACGCGCACAATTTATTCATGCTAGGCATGGCGCTTTCATCGCGCGATGACAACGAAAAACCCTTGTTCATTTGAATGAACGTACTAACTATTTTCAAACAACGCTCCATGATCAACTATTTAGGATCAACCTTATGACACGCATTGTGACGGTCGGTGCAGCACAACTTGGTCCTATTGCTTTAAGCGATACACGCGCACAAGTAGTCAATCGCATGATTGATTTAATGCAACAAGCTAAAAGTAGCGGCTGCGATGTGGTCGTATTTCCTGAATTGGCGCTCACAACGTTTTTTCCGCGCTGGTACTTTGAAAAACAAGACGAGCTCGATGCTTTTTTGAGCGTGCGATGCCAGGCCCTGAGACGCAGCGCCTGTTTGATACCGCGAAAGCGTTGCAGATCGGCTTTTATTTGGGTTATGCCGAACTCGCACACGAAGACGGTCAGCTACGGCGTTTCAATACCGCAATCACAGTCGACAAGGCTGGAAAAATCATTGCAAAATACCGCAAGATTCACTTACCCGGCCACAAAGAGCACGAACCTTGGCGTCGTTTTCAGCATCTTGAAAAGCGTTATTTTGAGACAGGTAATCTTGGCTTTACTGCTTTTCAGGCTGATTGGGGTCACGCGAAACAAGGCGTCTTTGGGATGGCGATCTGCAACGATCGCCGCTGGCCTGAAACGTACCGCGTCCTAGGCTTACAAGCTGTCGAAATGATTTTTATTGGTTACAACACACCAGTACATAATCCGCCAGCTCCTGAGCACGATGCGCTCTCGAACTTTCACAATGAGCTCGTCATGCAAGCAGGTGCGTATCAGAACGGTACGTGGGTTGTAGGGGTGGCCAAAGCGGGCACCGAAGAGGGGGTCGAGCAAATCGGCAATTCAATCATCGTGGCCCCCTCGGGCGAGATCGTTGGGGCTTGCACGACCTTAGGTGATGAATTAGCCATTGCACGTTGCGATCTTGACTTGTGCAACTCGTACAAAAATACAACCTTTAACTTTGCCCGCCATCGCGAGCCCGAACAATACCGCATGATTGTCGAGCGCAAAGGGGCGATCGCGCCTGAAGGCGATTGAGCGTGAACGAGCGGTCACGCCCAAAGGCGATCGTTAGTAATCGTCTTCATCGCCAGGTGGTACGAGACGACTGTAGTCAAACTCAACAAACTGGGCACGCCGTGCACCATTTATTAACGCACGGCCCGCAAAGGAGCGGCCGTCAGACAAGGTGATCTTGACGGAGTAAGAACCTGAGCTAAGACCCTCGATACGAAAAAAACCACCCTGATCAGTTAATGCAGTCAAAACTGAATCCCGGCGCTGATGAACTTGAACCGAAGCTGATACAAATACCTTTTCACCCATGGTGTCTACCACGCGGCCAACTAATTCAGTCGCATGGGCGCAACTCACCACTGTGACCAGTAACAGGCTGGCTAACGTCACTACGCTAGCGCGGACATCCAACACAGGATCAGAACCAGCTTTGTGCGTCACGCGCTTCAAAAATTTAATTACCATCCAACGATTTTTCCTGACGGATTGACGATGGAGGCCTTTACAGCAGGCCCACCTAAGGCGCGAGTCAAGCGCGGCAAAATTTCGGTATTTTCGTAGTAACCCGAAAAGTAATGCGCACCCGCACCCTCGGCTGATACCAAGACATCATCGCCAGCGTGAGGTGCGATATCAACTGCCCCACTTGTCTTATTTGCACCCCCTTGAGTATTGGCGGTCGGCATATTGCCAGACATGAATAACCCACCCGGTTGCCTGACGGGATTGGGCAAGGCCGCCAAACCAAGCGTTTTACCTTCGGACACTTGTTTCGAACTGCTGGGCTTTAAAGGTTGGTAGTTCGTTAAATAAGTTGTACTGTAAGTTGGGCGCCCGCCGTCCTCAATAATCAATTTGATTGCCGGATCTGGATCATCTGGAAAACCATCACCATTCAAATCGGCGTACGTTGGAAACGTTGCGTCGTTAAACGTACCAATCGCATCTTGCAAGGCGCATGGGCGCTGTCCATCCCCTTTTACGCCAAGCGTAACGGGGTAATTCCCATCCGTCGTTTGAAAACAGTTACCCGACGCCTCAATTAACGCACTGGTCATCGCGACACCGATAATCGTTTGTGGCTGGGCATGGTCGGCCGTCACAACAGCCAGCGCCCGACTATCTTTACTAAATTTCTCGACTGTATTTTTTACCACGAGGTCGAGTTCAACAACTTCGTATATCGCGCGTTCATACTCAAGGATGTGTCCCATTTTGTCAGACTGCGATTGTTCGACTAACAGTATCCAACCACCATCTTCTCTGGGATTTTGCTTAACCAGAGATTCAAGAACAGCTATAGCCTTATCTACCATCTCTTGCTTCATGGGTACATTATTAAAGCAGTCAGCAACCGTCTCACCGCAAGCCGTGCCGTGGGGCGGCGCAGTGTTTAACCCCAATTCAGGGGCCTTTCGATCTTTACCCCGAATAGTCGCCTGACCGCGCGCCACTAAGCGATCAAGTGTGCCAGGCAGGTTATCAGCACCCAAGCCACTTGATGTTTTACGAAACTCGCCCGTAAAGATACCAATTACTTTCTGATTATCGGGTGCTTGTTTTAATTCAGAAAGATTATGAACAACGCTGTAACCAAGCTTGGGAGCCACGTCAGCCAACAGATCAACGTCCTTACGACCACCGGAAGAATATTGATAAAAATCTTTCAACAAAGGATTAGTCTGCTTCATCCAGTGCACAGCACCGCCGCCAAGCAACACATCCAACGGCTGCGCCAGAGACGCCAGGGCAAGGTTGCCCGTCTTTTTCAACGCTGTCGAATCATCGTAATAACCAATCATCTGTTGCGCGATGTTCACGTAATTCGAGCGAGCGCGATTATGTGCCTGCACAGATGCCGGCGTTGCATCCACTAAAAACGCGTCGGTCACGACACCGATTTTCCAGCCATGAACGCGTTTCAGGTATTCAAAAATAGTTTCGATCCGCGGATTATCCAGTGCGTCTTCGGGCGTGTTATCGACCGAAACTTGAATCGCATTATTCGATTGTTTCACACCACTCACCAAGCTCGCCATTCCAGGGCCCGAGTCGGTGATGATGCTATCAAACGAGGTTGTACGAGTCATGCCGTGGACACTCATTTGCTCCATGGCAAGTGGCTCGGTGCGACCTTCAAGAATGGGCTTACTGATCATTCGGGCGGCAGTGCGCATGGGCGTACCCATGCCATCCCCTAAAAAGAAAACCAGTTTATTCGTCGCGTCTTTGGCTTTAGGATTTGGGGCAGCCACAACCTCGTACACGTTCCGCACTGAACGCTTGACACCGTCAACCTCAAGTACCGCCTCAACAACGTACTTGCCGGGCAAGTCAAAAGAAAGATTTCGGGCTGTTTCACCAAATAACAGTTCTGAAGACGGCGTACCTGACTCGGTCCCCTTGCCCTGCTTCTGTATGGTTTTCTCAAATGTTTGCGTCACGTTTGAACCATTAATGGTCAAACTGAGAAGCTTGGGTGCTACCTTGGCTGGAATCTGAGTCTCAAGACGTAAATCAAAGCGTTGGCCGGCGAAGAGATTACTTCTGGTCGGAGGCAGGATGCGCAGTCCCGATTCGGGCTCTGCGTTCATTGGAAAGTCTGCCAACTTTTGGCCGAAGTAAATGGGATCAACCGCGTTTCGAGTTTTACCATCGCCTTTAAAGGGAGCGTCGTCATCTGGCCCCGCCCAAGATGCAGTGGACATGACACCCATGGCGACAACAATTGACAGCCAAAACTTTGATTTATGCATGGTATCCAAGCTAAAAATGTTTATTTTTCGATATTAGTTGAAGTACATGACATGTTCGTGACGTTCGCTCGAGCAAACAGGTAATCCATTAAATGGATGCCGCAGGCTACTGCATATCTTTTCGCAAAGACCCCTGGCGAGCTTGATTACCGTGACCCGCACAATCCCCGCACTCGCGCCAGTAAGGAGGGCAACGGGTTGCTCCGTATCAAGAGAATGAGTCACCAAGCTGAACTCAACAATGAACAGTAATCAGTTTCGGTGAGCGTACGGGGATTTGTCTTGTGCGCGTTGTCGCTCAGCGAAGCCCTCGCAATTGTCTGAAAACTCGACGCATCGA
>CAIZGG010000361.1 GCA_903932425.1 uncultured beta proteobacterium
AAAGCCATCAGCCGCGAGCACACCGTACTGATCAGCAAAAGCAAGATGGTGACGGTCACGGGCGGCAAATGGACCACCTATCGTGCCATGGCACAAGACGTGTTGAAGCACTGCGTTGACGCCAAACTTTTACCCGAGCGTCAAGCCTGCGTCACAACCGACTTACCGCTAGTCGGTGCACAAAGCGGTCGCAAAGTCGATCACCCGATGTACGAGCCACCAGGAATAAAGGCTTACGGCGACGAATCAGATTTTATCGCTCAGCTACCAGGAGCCGAACGCGCCTTAGGGGGCGGCCTCACTGAGGCGATGGTTCGCTTTGCCGTGCGTTATGAATACGCACGTACCGTCGAAGACGTGCTTGCGCGGCGCTCGCGGTTGCTATTTTTGGATGCGAGACTCGCGCATTCGATGGCCGAAACTGTCGGCCAAATCATTGCAAGCGAAATCACAGACCGCGACCCCGGCGTACAGGCCTTTCAAACCCTAGCGCTGCACTATCTCGCATTGCCATCTGGGCGCTAACTTTTTTACGCGTCAAAGGACAAGGGTCTGGCCTAAGCTCGCAAGCTTAGGCACTTGCTGCTAACCACTCGCGGCATCTTCAAGGATCAAATCTGCGCCACGTTCTGCCACCATCATCACCGCTGCCTGCGTATTGCCCGACACCATCGCTCTGAACACTGATGCATCGACCACGCGCAAGCCGCGCAAGCCTTTAAAACGCAGACGCGTATCGACCACCGCATCGGCATCCGAACCCATGCGACAGGTAGCGATCGGGTGATACGTTGTCTGGCCGTTGTCGCGCGCGAAATGCAACCACTGCTCATCAGAGAGCACGCTTGCACCCGGACTCATTTCAGACTCAATGTAGTTGGCTAACGCCGGACGTTCAACAATGCGGCGGGCGATTTTCATACCCTCAATCAGGGCTCGCTGATCTTCATCATTTGCCAAGAAGTTAGGTCGAATCGCAGGCCCGACAAGTGGATCCTTGGACTGGATATGAATACTGCCTTGCGAAGTTGGGCGTAACCCCGACACCGCCATCGTCATCCCTGGAAAATTATCCAATTTACGAATAGCAGCATTCGCGTAAGTCGCGTGCATGAAAAAATATTGAACATCAGGCGTTGGAAGCGCAGCCTGTGTTTTTATGAAACCATGGGCTAAGCCTGTACCCAACGACAAAATCCCTTTGCGTGTCGCAAAATATTGCAACACCGCAAGACCCACACGCCAGCCTTGCGCCAATTCGTTGAGCGTCTGCGTATTTTTGACACGCCAATTCATCCGGGTCGCATAATGATCAATATAGTTTTCGCCCACGCGCTTAGCCGCATGCACAACTGGGATCTCGAAGCGTTGCAAAAGCGCTGGGTCGCCAATTCCTGAAAGCTCTAAGATCTGCGGCGTTTGTACCGCACCGGCCGACATAATGACCTCGCGCGCAGCACGCACCGTAAACACTTCACCTTTTTGTTGATAGGTGACGCCTGTGCATACCCCTGCTTCAACGTTGACGCGCGTCACGTGGGCACGCGTATGCACCGTTAGATTTTTTCTGTGTCGAACAGGCTTCAAATAGCCGTCATAGGCGCTCCAGCGCCGACCATTTTTTTGCTCGACCTGGTAATAGCCAAAGCCCTCTTGCCCTTTACCGTTGTAGTCTTCATTGAGAGGTTGGCCATCTTGAACTGCAGCTTGCAGCAACGCATCTACTAAGGGATAGCGTTCGGTCACTTGATGAATATGCATCGGACCACTTTTACCGCGTTGCGCATCGCCCTTTAAATAGGTTTCAAGCTTGGCGAAGTAAGGCATCAGTTCTTTAGAAGACCAGCCGGTGGCCCCCAAGTCTGACCAGTGATCGTAATCTTCGCGTTGACCATGCACATAGATCATGCCGTTGATCAGACTCGAGCCGCCCAACCCTTTGCCGCGCGGGATCGCAATCGTGCGATCGTAGGTATTCTTTTCAGGCTGAGTCTCAAAGCGCCAGTTGTAGGCGGGATCATTCAGCAACTTAGTAAAGCCGGCAGGGATATTGATCCACATGCTTTTGGACTCGCCCCCGGCTTCTAACATCAGTACGGTATAGCGTCCGTCTGCAGTCAACCGATTGGCCAAAATACAGGCAGCGGTGCCGCCCCCAACGATCACGTAATCATACGTTTGCATTATTTTGCCCCCATAAAATCAGCCATCAACTCAATTTGGCACGCCAGCATGGGGGCGCCATACTGAATACGACAGCCCTTCGCCTGCGCCGCGGCAAGCAGTGGCGTCAGCACCGGCGCCATAATGATCTCGGCCACCGTTTGTTCGGCTTTCAATAAATGTGCATCAAGCGGCAATGGGTCGGCGCTCGCCATCCCCAAAGAGGTTGCATTAACGATTAAGTCGTAGCCTTGTGGATCACGAGTACCAAGCACTAGCTCAGTCTGCGGATAAACAGGACCCAACCGCGCAAACATGGCGCGCACTTTATCGGCCGAGCGGTTATACACCGCCAATTGCGTGGCGCCCGCCTCAGCCAGCGCGAAGGCGATGGCATTCGCCGCCCCACCCGCCCCTGCTAGCAAGATTTTTTTACCTTTGGGTTCAATGCCATGCAAGCGCAAACCCGCCACAAAGCCACGGCCATCTAAAATATCGCCCAATAAGCGCCCATCGGGATCGCGTCGCACAATATTGACAGCGCCCACCGTGCGCGCAGCAGCGGTGATCTCATCACACAGCACGCCAATCGTCGTCTTATGCGGCACGGTCACTACCATGCCACCAAAGTTTTGAATGCCTCGCAAGGCTTGGGTAAAGGCTGGCAAATCTTTGGGGGCAACATGCATAGGCATGAGTACACCGTCTATGCCACGCTCGTCAAACACCTTGCGCATCATTTCAGGCGCTTTCACCTGCCCAATCGGATCGGCCACAATACCGTAAAGTTTGGTCTTCCCGCTGACGTCTATCATTTGCTTCTCTTTTATTTTTTTGAGGCCAATCAAAGGCAGCCCTATCAATCTTTTCCTGCACTATCATACAGTTTACTGAGGGGTATAAAGATGAGCCGTCTTGTCGCGCTATCTAGCAAAGTTTACTTGCTGCTCGCCCTGCTCACCATTGGTTTTGCGCACGCGAACCCGATTCATCACCGGTACTTCACCTCTTCAGACGGCGTTCGTCTGCATTATCTTGAAGCGGGTCAAGGTGAACAAACCTTAGTCTTTATCCCGGGCTGGGTCATGCCCGCCGCCGTGTTTGAACAGCAATTACTCGCACTTTCTGATCAGTTCAGGGTGTTGGCGTTTGATCCTCGCTCGCAGGGGCTCTCTGCGCTCACGACCTTGTCACACGCGCCCCAAAGACGTCTGAAAGATATGGACGAATTTTTGAAAGCCGCCAAAGTCAAAAACTTTATTCTTGCCGGCTGGTCACTTGGCGTGCTTGAGTCACTCGATTATCTTGCCAACTACAAGCCGAAGGGGTTGCGCGGCCTCGTCCTGATTGACAACTCGGTCGGCGAAGGTCGCCCACCGGGTGGACGTTCGTCGAACTTTCAACAGACCATGAACGATCCAAAAAAGCGTGAAGCTTACCTTCGCGCGTTTTGCAAAGATATTTATCGCGAACCTCCGCCCCCAGTGCTTGCCCAAGCCGTGCTTGATTCAGCGATGCGGGCACCACCAAAAATAGCGATTCAGTTAATGAACCAACCATACCCGCGTGAATATTGGCGCGAAACGCTTGAAAAACAAAACGTACCAGTGCTTTATATCGCACGGCCGTGGTTAAAGGAGCAAGGCGCGGCTTTGCTTGCCAAACGCCCACCTGAGTTGATCACCGTCAACATCATGGAAAAACCCGGACACGCTTTATTCGTGGATGACCCCAAAGGGTTTAATGACGCGGCGCGCAGTTTTAGCGTAGCCGCCTTTGCACGCAAGATTCAGCCCTAAGCGTTAAGCCTGCCCGGTAAACGCTAACACCTAAGCTCAACCCTCGCGCCAAGCACAACAAGAGGTGTTCTGCTTATTCAGCGCGTCGCACAATTTGCACGCTTCGGCGCTCGGTCGTTTTGTTGTAGCTAAATGCAAACGGCAAAGGCTTTACACTTTTAGAATCTTTATAGGCCTGCGCCAAAGACTCTTGCTTTTTACGATTAAATAATTCGTGCGGATACAAAAAACCACCATACAAAGCCACTGGGCCAATCTGCGACAAGTAGGTGTAGTTCAAACCAGTTTCGTCTTGAACAACCATTTTTGCGTTTGCCACCAAAATATCGCGCAGCACTGAAAAATAAGTTTCTTGCAACAAATGCGAAGCCGCTTTGAGCAGCACGGGATTGCGCGACTCGCGCTCAAGCCATGCGCGCATGGGCTCGGTTTGGCTGAGATGTGAATCAGATAGATCTAAGCTGACATAATCAAGCATCACGGGCTTGCCACCTTTGCTCATGACCAATCGCACAGATTTCCAATCACCCGTCGTTTGAATGAACTGACCACTTTGCGGGTCAAGCGCGATGGGGTAAACCTCATTGACGTCATAGCCCATATACAAGGCAAACGTAATCAAAATGGTGGTCACACCAATTTGCGCCTGCTTGTCGCGTAGGTCTTCGTTTAAATCATCGGTACGAAAAAAAGCCAAGCGACTAAATTTCATCCACTCACGCAAAAACTTAGCCTGAAAATTTTGCGAACGTGTCCCCGGCATATTGCTTAACGCCGCGGGCTCGCCTGCGGCCTGCATGGCGACCATCACAAAACGACTGGCTTGCGGAAACAAGTGCGCCGCAGTCACAAAGTCTGGACCAGAAAACGGATAAAACAAAGTCGTACCCGCGGGTTGATGGATCTCAGTATTCGCCCACTCTGACATGGCGCGACCCATGTTCTGTTGATAGAACTGCCAGGCCCCGTCGGCCTGAACCAGATTCGCCCCTTGCAAGAAGGGAAAAGGAGGATTTGCTTGTGAACCAGTGGAGAGATACTTGCCTTGTATGTCGTTTGCGAGCGCAGGCACCGCGGCGGTGAAGCAGGCGCAACCGAGCGTCACGCCAGTGACCACGCGTTTGAGTGACAAAAGAATCAAAGACAGCATCGAACACCTCAAGGTCAAAAATATCATTCGGTATTAAACAGATCTCTTAGGCGGATTGGCGAGCACTATTCCTAGCACGATCAACACCAATCCCACCACATGATAGAGCTCAGGAAACTCACCTAACAACATCACAGACATCAACGCTGCGAATACCGGAGTCAGGTTCAAGAAAAACATTGGCAATTGCGAGCCTGTTCGTAAAACCGCTTGCTGATAGCAAAGGTAGGCTAGCAGCGCAGGGCCCAGAGCGACATACACGACCATGCCGTAAATCTTGGGCGACCATTCGATTGCAGCGTAATTACCCCAAAACAGCTCTGCCAACACCATCGGCACCGCAAACAATAAACCCCAAGCCATCTGCATTGTTAACACGCTATAACCGGACATTTCGGCGGGTCGACTACGCAACAGCCAGGTATACAAGGCCCAAAGGGCAATCGCGAGCAACATAAACAAATCACCCGGCACGAATGAGATCCGCGCAGCGTTCAGCACATCACCGCGAATCAGCACCCAAGCCACACCCAGCATCGATACGACAGCCCCAACGGTGGCCGCGCGGCTGATGGGCGCCTGAAAGAACGAACGCCCCATCAGAAGCGTAAAAATCGGACCCGCTGCGGTGATTAACGCAATATTGATCGGACTCGATGTTGTGAGGGCCAAATACTGCAAGGCGTTATAGGTGGTGGTACTTAAAAACCCAGTTGCCGCCAAGATCACCCACGATTGACGGGCAATCGGCCAGTCTTGCTTTAAGCGTTGCCACACAAAAGGCAACAACACCAATATCGCGACGACCCAGCGTAAAAAATTTAGAGTAATTGGAGGGATCGCCCCCGCTGCCATCCGCCCCACAATGGCATTGCTTGCCCACATCAAGGGCGGTACAACCAAAAACAACAAGGTAGTGGGACGCATCGGGGCAAAGAAAATGGGTAAGTCGGGTCGCCAGACTGCATACGGCGCAACAAAGGGATAAAGTTTTAACCGAATTTAGTGTAACGGAATACGCGGAATGCCTTTGGGCTGCGAAGTCAGATGCCTGATTGTTTTTACTCAAATTTTTTCACTTTTACCTCATCAGCGATTTCCCAGGCCGTGCGGTAGCCACCGAGGTGCTTCACGTAAGCGAGTAAGTCAACGAAAAACGGATTTGAGGCGAGCGTCGACGAGTCGCCAACCAGTAGCAGCTTACGTCGGGCGCGGGTCATTCCAACGTTCATGCGGCGGATGTCCGCAAGAAAACCAATTTCGCCTTGGTGATTGCTGCGCGTCAGTGAAATAGCAATGATGTCGCGTTCTTGGCCCTGAAACGAATCGACGGTGCCCACGCTCAGCATGCGGTGCTGCAGAAGGGTGTTGAGATCGTCAATTTGCTCGATGGCGTCCTTCAAATAGTTGATTTGAGCGCGGTAAGGGGCAATCACGCCAATGGTGAGCGGGTCTTGCGCGTGCTCGGCCTGATCGTAAGGCGCTAAGAGCTGGGCGAGGCGCTTGAGCAGTAAATCTGCTTCTTCGGGGTTAGCCGTCGAGCGGCTTTCAGAAAGGGTGAACTCAAGAAAGCCGCAGCCGGCCGTGTCCAAGAACTCTACGGGCAGGTCATGCGCAAAAATCTGGTCATATGCACCCAAGTCGGCGTGGCGCACTGTATGGTGCGCCTCTAGTTGACCGCCGTAAAACTGTTCAGAGCTGAATCCCATGATTTGCGCGTGCATGCGGTACTGCACGTTCAGCATACGGGCTGTCGCTGGCTGCCGCTTAATGCACTTTTCGAACAAGGTTTCGCGCAGGCCCTCGCGGGCCGCCTTTTCGCTTTTGACAGTGGGTGGCAGTTGATGGTGATCGCCAGCCAGAATCACGCGTGTGCCCTTGGCAATCGGAATCCAGCATCCGGGCTCTAAGGCCTGGGCGGCTTCGTCGATAAAGACGGCCTCAAAGATCAGGTGCCGAATGTTACGGTTGCTAGCGCCGACGAGGGTGCAGGTGATGACCTGCACCGACTCGAGTACGTCCTCGATCATCAAGCGCTCTAAATTGTCGGCTGCCTGAAACAGCATTCGCGCTTCTTCCTTCAGCAACCGTCGCTGCTGCCGCTCTTCAAAGCCAAAATCGCGGGTGTATTCGTTGGCGGTTTGGCGGTATTGCTCGGCGGTTTGGCGCATCGCGCGCATTTCACCGTAACTCGAGTGCGCCATCACGCGGGCATCTAAGG
The DNA here is from genome assembly GCA_903932425.1 of uncultured beta proteobacterium. GTDB lineage: Bacteria > Pseudomonadota > Gammaproteobacteria > Burkholderiales > Burkholderiaceae_B > Zwartia. The sequence continues at coordinate 7,334 of CAIZGG010000361.1, forward strand.
TGTGCTCGAGCAAAAGGTCTGAGACGCGGCTAGGATTGCCCATCCGGATCACGTTGACACCGCGCTCGGCCAGCTTTTCGGTGAGCAGATCAACAGCCGTATTCGAGGGTGCACACACCAACACACGCCGTTCGCGTCGCGTGGTTTCTAGGATGGCCTGCACCAAGGTAGTGGTTTTTCCCGTACCGGGCGGGCCATGGATGATGGCCACGTCTTGAGCCGTGATCACTAGGCGCACGGCCGCTAACTGCGAGTCGTTGAGAGGACTGGGGTAAAACAGGTCGTCGGCGTTGTGTGCGCGAAACCTCGCCTGCCGGGCGCCGAGCAGCACGTCGCGCAACTCGGCTAACCGATTTTCATGAGCGTAAATCACTTCGTCGAGGGCGCTGTCCATCTCGCGGTAGCTCACCTCGTCGAAAGTGAGGTCAACGCCCAGTTTGCTTCCGTCATGTATCCAGTCGGGAAGCTCCTCTTTGGTTGTGGCCAGCAGTAGCTTATTGCGCCGCACACTGGTAATGACGCCATTGAGCACGGGCCGGTCAGTCGCTAGGTGGGGCGGCGCATTGCTAAAGAGCGAAGCATTTTTTCCCACCTGAAACAAGTGCAGGCCCTGCTGACTCTCTGGGCGCTCTAGTTCAAGAACTACTTTGCCGCCAAAACCGATTTCTTCCTCGGTGATCGTGACGGGATACCACGTTAAGCCGCGCCGGATGCGCTCTTTTACACTGGCCTTGGCATTTTTAAGTTTGAATTGCGTTTGGTCTTCTTTTTGCTCAAGCTGCATGAGACCACGCACCCGGCGCAACTCTTCTTCAACCGCGCCCGGGTCGGTAGGGTCAATCGTGATCATGTTGAATATTATTAGCTCGCCCGTAGGAGGGTAAATGCAGGTCATTCATAATGCGCCCCCGAATTAAACCATCAACTGAAATCACCTGAAACAAGTGTCAGACGCAGAGGCCTAGACTTTTACCGCCAGCCACCTAGAATATGAATCGTAAGCAAAGGGATGCTAATAGCGGTATCCCAAATGAGTGGAGAGAAAAATGAAAAAAACCCTGTTAACTTTGATGGCCACGTTAGCCGCGCTTCTGAGTGCAGACGCCGTGGTGGCGGGGCCAAGCGTGGGCGTCGTGATAGGCGTGCCTCCAATTGTCATTGGTGCCCCAGTCTATAGCCCAGCACCTGTTTATTACGCACCTGCTCCGGTTGCTTACGCAGCGCCTCAACCTTATTACGCTCCGGTACCTGTTTATGCGCCAGGGTATGTGGTTCCTCCGGTGGTTGTTGGACCAGCACCTAGATACTATGCACCCGTTGTTGTGGCACCTCGGTACTATGGCGGTTATGGCTATTACGGGCGGTAACACTTACCGGCGCCCCGCGACAGGGTGCCGGCTTGCAACTCGGTGGTTAAGCGGCGTTTAGGCGCGCCACACCGCCCATGTAAGGACGCAATACCTCAGGCACCACAACGCTGCCGTCCTCTTGCTGATAATTTTCAAGTACGGCGACGAGCGCTCGCCCCACAGCTAAGCCAGAGCCATTCAAGGTATGCACAAACTCTGTTTTGCCGGCTTCGTTACGGGTTCGCGCTTGCATGCGACGCGCCTGAAAGGCCTCGCAATTTGACACGGATGAAATCTCACGCCAAGTGTTTTGAGCGGGTAACCACACTTCAAGGTCGTAGGTTTTTGTTGAACCAAAGCCCATATCACCCGTGCATAACAACATGACGCGATAAGGCAGCCCAAGCAATTGCAGCACTTTTTCAGCGTGACCCGCCATGTGCTCAAGCGCCTGATACGACGTATCTGCCGCTACGATCTGCACCATTTCAACTTTATCGAACTGATGTTGACGAATCAAACCCCGCGTGTCGCGCCCGCCGCTGCCGGCCTCAGAGCGAAAACACGGTGTGTGCGCAGTTAGTCGAATTGGCAAATCGGCCGCCGGCACAATACTGTCGCGCACACTACTTGTTAAGGTAATTTCGGAGGTCGAGATTAAATATTGCTCTTCGCGTGCGATGGCATGACCTTGCTCGTCGAGTGTGGGCTCGTCGCCACCACGCGTGACCCAAAACATGTCATTTTTGAACTTAGGCAACTGACCAGTGCCCAACAAGGTTGAAGCATTCACAATGTACGGCGTGTAGCACTCGACATAACCGTGTTGTTCGGTTTGCAAGTCAAGCATGAACTGCGCCAACGCGCGATGTAAGCGCGCAACAGGGCCCTTCATAAAACTGAAACGTGCGCCCGACAGTTTGCCCGCCACGTCAAAATCAAGCCCAATTGTTTCGCCGATGGTGACGTGATCACGCGGCGTAAAACCCAAATGTTTTGGATCACCCGACACCGCATCAGACACGGGCACCCAGCGACGAACCTCGATGTTGCCCTCGCTATCCGCCCCTACTGGCACCGATTCGTGCGGCAGGTTGGGCACAGCTAACAATAATTCATTGAGTTGTTGCTGAATCTCGGCCAAATCTTGCTCAAGCGCCTTCAGGCGTACCGGAATAGCCTGTGATTGGGCCATGACAGCAGAGGCGTCTTCGCCTCGTGATTTCAAAGCACCGATCTGTTTAGCGAAGGCGTTACGTTGCGCCTGCAGGTTTTCAGTTTCAGTCTGTACCGCTTTACGGCGCGCTTCGAGCGCATTAAACGATTCAAGAGAAAAGGCAAAGCCACGGCTCGCCAGGCGACGCACAACGGCATCTAAATCTTTACGCAACAAAGCAGGGTCAAGCATGGTCTCGAGGCTTCAAAATGCTAATGAAGCAAGTATTGTAAACGCCGCAGCAACCAGGCCACGATGCCAAGCGCCCCAACGCTTAATAGCCAAATCAGCAACAACCACGCCCAGCGTTTCATCGTATTCTCTGCAAAACGACCCAATTAAGACTGGCAAGAACGCCACAAGCACTGTGACCCTGCCCTTGCGCCTAGTTGCCCAGCCTAACCATGATAGTGATGCGTCGGGCCTACCTTGCCCCGAAATACCCAGTACGCATAGGCCGTATATGCCAGAATCATTGGTAGCAATACGACAGCCCCCACCAGTAAAAACTTCAGGCTGTTATCTGGCGCAGCCGCCTGCCAAAGCGTCACCACCGACGGAACAATGTAGGGAAAGAAACTGATCAACAAACCCATATAAGACAAGACGAACAGGCCTTGTACCGACAAAAATGCCATTAAAGGCCTGCCTTGCGACAACCCCTTAAAAAACAACAGCGCACATATCGACACTAAAATCGGCACTGGCGCCACAAGCAGCATGGCTGGCCAGGCGAACCATTTACGCATAAAGTGTTCGTGTAAAAAAGGAGTCCAAAGACTCACCACGCCGATCAGCACTAATAGCGCGAACCCCAACAAGCGTGCGGCACGCAACGCTTGCTGTGCAACATGGCCTTCCGTTTTAAGCATCAGCCAGGTGGCGCCTAGCAGGGCATAACCTACGACCAGCGCCAAGCCCGTCAGCAAACTGAAGGGCGACAACCAATCCCACCAGCCCCCCGCATAGGCGCGCCCGGCGACCGGAATCCCCTGAACCAACGCCCCCATCGCAACCCCTTGCGCAAAGGCAGCAACGGTTGAACCGCCCGTAAAGGCAAGATCCCAAAACCATTGGTTATTGCGGCTTTTAAACCGAAATTCAAATGCCACACCTCTAAAGACCAAGGCGAGCAGCATCACAATAAATGGCGCGTACAAGGCCGGCATAATGATTGAATACGCGAGCGGAAAAACAGCAAACAAGCCGCCACCGCCCAACACCAGCCACGTCTCGTTGCCATCCCACACAGGGGCAACCGAGTTCATCATCTGATCGCGATGTTCCTGCCCCTTGACCCACGGAAACAAAATCCCGACACCCAGGTCAAAACCATCTAGCACGATATAAGCCAAGACTGCGAAAGCAATCAGGCCTGCCCAAATCAAGGCGTAGTCGATCGTCATGGTTGCCCCTTCGATGCATCGACGCCCGGCGCAGCGCTCAGCGCCGCAGCAGGCAAAATACCCGCCGCACGCACAGGTTCATTTAAGGACAGTTCACCGTGTCCCACGTCAGGCGGCTGACGCATCAACCGCAAGATATACACCACGCCAGCGCCAAACAGCGCAAAATAAACCAAGATAAAACCGATCAGCGAACCGGCTACCGCAGCCGCATCAATCGGCGAAGCTGAATCACCTGTACGCAAGAGGTTATAAACCGTATACGGTTGGCGACCCACTTCGGTGACCACCCAACCCGCCAACACGGCCACAAAACCAGACGGCCCCATCCACAAGGCGGCACGATGCATCCACACTGCCTCATAGAGCTTACGCCGATAGCGCAGCCACAAACTCCAGAGGCCAAGCCCTAGCATCAGCATACCGATGCCCACCATGACCCGAAACGCGTAAAACACGATACCCATGGGTGGGCGCTCAGAGGGCGGCCACTCTTTCATTCCCCGAATCACACCATCGAGCGTATGGGTCAAAATCAGGCTGCCCAGGTAAGGAATTTCAACGACATACTCCATGCGCTCTTCTTTGCTGTTGGGTATCGCAAATAAAATCAGCGGCGCGCGCGCCTGCGTTTCGTAATGCCCTTCGATCGCAGCGATTTTGCGTGGCTGATGTTCGACGGTATTGAGCCCGTGTTGATCACCGGCCAACATTTGCAACGGGGCAACACAGGCGGCCATCCACATCGCCATCGAAAACATCGTGCGCACGGCTAACTGCGAAGCCAGACGCTCTGGCGTTGCAAGCGCAACCTTTTGTAAACGCATCTTCAATAAATGAAAAGCAGCAACTCCGCCGACGACAAAAGCTGTCGTAAGGTAAGCGGCCAAGACCATATGCACCAGGCGGTAGGGGAAGGAGGGATTAAAAATCACCTCAAACCAACTGTCGACCACAAATTGCCCAACCGCATTTTGACTAAAGCCCGCAGGGGTTTGCATCCAGCTATTGACCGACAAAATCCAGAAGGCAGACATGAACGTGCCCAGTGCCACCATCGCCGTGGCAAAGCAATGCAATCGCGGGCCTACGCGTGTGCGTCCAAATAGCATGACGCCCAAGAAACCTGCCTCGAGAAAAAAAGCGGACATGACCTCGTAGCCCATCAAGGGACCGAGCACAGGGCCTGTTTTGTCGGCAAAGACGCTCCAGTTGGTGCCAAACTCATAACTCATGACCAGGCCCGAGACGACTCCCATCCCAAAAGCGACTGCGAAGATTTTTTTCCAGTAATTAAATAAATCTAAATAGACCGCCCGGCCCGTCATTAAATGCAAACCATTGAGCACTGCCAGATAACTGGCCAAACCGATCGAGAAAGCCGGGAACACAATATGAAAGCTCACGGTGAACGCAAATTGCATGCGTGCCAGTGTGTGTGCATCGAACCATTCCATGACACTCATCCTTTACTTTTTTCGGGCTTGCCGATCGAGCTCGCGCAGGTGCGCCATTTTTTCAGCGATCTTGGTTTCAAGTCCACGCTCAACAGGTTGGTACCAAGAAGGATCGCGCATTCCGTCCGGCAAGTAGGTTTCGCCGGCGGCATAGGCCTCGGGCTCGTCGTGCGCGTATCGATAGGCGTGCCCATAACCAAGCTCTTTCATCAGTTTAGTTGGCGCATTACGCAAGTGCACCGGCACCGGACGAGATTGATCTTGTTTCACAAAAGCCATCGCTTGATTGTATGCGTTGTAGCCCGCATTGCTTTTTGCTGCTACCGCTAAGTAAATGGTAGCCTGCGCAAGCGCTAACTCGCCTTCTGGGGAGCCTAGGCGCTCGAAAGTTTGAGCCGCGTCGTTCGCAATTTGCATCGCGCGTGGATCTGCCAAGCCGATATCTTCCCAGGCCATACGCACAATACGTCGCGCCAGGTACTTTGGATCAGCACCTCCATCAAGCATGCGTGTCAACCAGTACAGCGCAGCGTCGGGATTCGAGCCTCGCACCGACTTGTGCAAGGCTGAAATCTGGTCGTAAAAGTTATCACCGCCTTTGTCAAAGCGCCGCGCATTCATACTTAGTGCGTTTTGCACCAGTGGCGAGTCAATGCAGCTTACACCCGCATTGTGTGCCGCAGTTGCCGCCTGCTCAAGCAAATTAAGAAAACGCCGCGCATCGCCATCGGCATAGCCGATCAGGGTGTTCACTGCCGCTTCTTCAAAGCTCAGGTCAGTGAGCACTGTCTGTTGCGCGCGCAAAAGCAATTCACGCAGTTCAACTTCGTTGAGCGATTCAAGGACATAGACTTGCGCGCGCGACAGCAACGCCGAGTTCACCTCAAAGGATGGATTTTCGGTCGTGGCACCAATAAACGTCACCAAACCCGACTCAACAAAGGGCAGCAAAGCGTCTTGTTGCGACTTGTTGAAGCGATGAATTTCATCAACAAACAAGAGCGTGCGCTGGTGATGCTGATCGAGGGTCAGTTGCGCGGCCTCCATCGCAGCGCGAATTTCTTTGACACCTGCAAACACTGCCGACAGCGCAATAAAAGCACAATCAAACGCGTTGGCCGTCAAGCGAGCAAGCGTTGTTTTACCCACGCCTGGTGGCCCCCACAAAATCATCGAATGTGGTCGCCCGGATTCAAAGGCCACTCGCAAAGGCTTACCCGACCCAAGCAGGTGTCGTTGGCCAATCACCTCGTCTAGCGTGCCTGGGCGCAAAGCCTCTGCCAAAGGCGGCAGAGGAGAGGTTTTGAACAGATCAGCCATCGCACATGCTCACTGCATGCGTACAACGTCAGCGCCAGGCGGAGGCACAAACTTAAAGACTTCGACCGCTAAGGCTGGATTTGGCACGATGCCTGAAAGTTCGATATGGGTACTTTGCCCGAAGGCGTCGAGCAAGACGATACGAGCAGGTAAATCACCCAAAAAACCGAGATCAACATGCACAAATCCCGCCTCGCCATTGCGCGGCTTAGCACGCAGCCACGACAACCCTTCTTTGTCTTGTAAAGCTGTCACCGTAAACGATTGCTCGAGCGACCCAGAACCAAACAGTATTGCCGCAGGCGAAGCGCCGATGGCTTGATCAACCTTACGCACGGTCACTTGATTAAGATCGGGATCGAATTGAAACAATTGCTGTCCGTCAGAGACAATTTGCTGCGCATAGGGTTTGAGCACATCCCATTTAAAGCGGCCCGGCCGTTGAAACGCGAATCGCCCAGTCTGTGCCGGTTTGGTTTGCCCCTGAGCACCTACCGTGTACTGAGAAAAATTACCCGTTGCAGCTTGCACCTGCGAAACAAACCCTTGCAATTGCTCTTGTGCCGAGGCTGCCCAAGCCTGACTACCTAGCAGGCTCACCGCATACAGCACCGAACCTAACCAACCGCTTGTCCAAGTGCTGAAAGACATCATCGTTAATCCTCTTTATTTGCGGTCGGCACTAAAATTTCACGGTTACCATTTGATTGCATCGTTGACACAATCCCACTGTTTTCCATTTGTTCTAAAAGACGCGCTGCACGGTTATAGCCAATACGCAAATGGCGCTGCACGAGCGAAATCGACGCACGCTTATGCTTCAGTACGATCTCAACAGCTTGATCGTACATTGGATCAGACTCGGCATCCGCAAAGCCCGTAACGCTGCTGACGCCGTCACCGGTCTCGCCCTCAACGCCGCCTTCAAGCAGGCCATCCACATAGTCAGGCTCTCCTTGAATTTTCAAGGATTCAACGACTCGATGCACCTCTTCATCTGAGACGAAAGCGCCATGCACGCGCACCGGCAACCCAGTGCCAGAGGGCATATACAACATGTCGCCCTGCCCGAGCAGCGCTTCAGCGCCCATCTGATCAAGAATCGTACGCGAATCAATTTTTGAAGACACTTGAAACGAAATCCGCGTGGGGATATTGGCCTTAATCAAACCGGTGATCACATCAACGCTTGGCCGCTGCGTAGCCAGAATTAAATGGATGCCAGCCGCCCTCGCCTTCTGGGCTAAGCGAGCAATCAGCTCTTCAATTTTTTTACCCACTACCATCATCAGATCAGCGAGCTCGTCAATCACCACCACGATCGTCGGTAATTCTTTTAACGGCTCTGGGGCGTCGGGGGTCAAAGAAAAGGGATTGGGGATGGGCTCTTCACGCTTGATCGCATCACGAACCTTTGAGTTGAACCCGGTGAGATTACGCACGCCGAGCTTACTCATTAAGCGATAGCGCTTCTCCATTTCGCCAACGCACCAGTTCAGCGCATTAGCCGCCTGACGCATGTCTGTGACGACTGGCGCCAACAAATGCGGAATCCCCTCATAAACGCTCATCTCAAGCATTTTGGGGTCAATCAAAATCAGTCGTGTTTGTGAGGGGTCGGCCTTGTAGAGTAAGGACAAAATCATGGCGTTGATACCAACCGACTTACCCGAGCCTGTCGTACCTGCCACCAGCAAGTGTGGCATTTTGGCTAAGTCAGCAACTACGGGATTACCAGCGATATCTTTACCCAGGGCCATCGTCACTACAGATTGACTCGCGTAGTAAGTTTGTGACCCAAGAATCTCAGACAGCTTGACCATCTGCCGGCGCGGGTTTGGCAACTCAAAACCCATGAGATTTTTGCCAGGAATAGTTTCGACTACGCGAATACTGACCAAGCTCAGCGCGCGCGCCAAATCTTTTGCCAGATTGACAATCTGACTGCCTTTGACGCCGGTGGCAGGTTCAATTTCGTAGCGCGTAATCACAGGGCCCGCCTGAGCGGCTACCACGTGCACTTCGACTCCAAAGTCAGCCAGTTTCTTTTCGATCAGCCTGGAGGTAAATTCAATCGTCTCGTCGGAAACGGTTTCAAACGCTTCGGGCGCTGGGTCTAACAAGCTTAAGGCGGGCAAGCTTCCGACCGCAGTAGGTTCGGCGAACAATGACTGTTGCTTCTCTTTTTGTACACGCTCGGATTTAGCAACGGTGATAATCGCGGGTTCTATTCGTATAGGCTGCTCATGAACAGTTTTTTCTTGCTTCGCCTCAACCTGCTCGTGGCGTACCGCCTGAGCCACCTGCCCTGCACGGCGATCCAACCTTGCCGTTTGAACATTGTTGAGCTTGAGGATGACCCATTCAAAACACTGTCCGGTTTTTTCGGCAACCGTTAACCAAGAAAAACCAAAGAACAAACTGGTACCCAGTGCGATCAGTGCGATCAAAATTACAGTACTGCCCGAAAACCCGACAGCCTGCGACAAAAAACCAGACCACGTACTACCAATCACCCCACCCGCGCCGCTGGTGATGTCTGTACGTCCGGGCAGCTGCATTCCCCAAGAGCTCAAGCGATAGGCCTCGAGCCCAACCGACCCCAGCAAGGCCATGGCAAAGCCAATGCCTTGCTCCCAGCGCACACGGGCAAGCGCTTCAGGTTCGCCACGGGTACGAATTTGAGTCGCCAGACGCAAATACCCCGCGTGCACGCGGTGCAGCAACAACACCACCCACCACCAGGCTGAATACCCGAACAGGTACAACAAGATATCCGCCGTGTATGCACCAATCCAACCGCCCCGATTATGCAAAACCTCGATATCACGCCCCATCGAATGAGACCAGGCGGGGTCGGTCAAGCTCCAGGTAGACAGCACCAACGTTAACCAAGCCGCCAGAATTGCGAACAAAATCCAGCGCGCTTCTCGCATGAGTGAGAGCAGCTTGGACTGAAAGGCGGAGGGCCCATTTCGGGTGTTTCGGGTGGCGCGTGGTGCGCTAGTAGAGGCAGCAGAAGGTCTAGGCATAGAGAACATTATAATTTGCTGCTTAAACTCGAGGGAAATCCTGATGACAACGCCAAAACACGCTAAAGTTCTAATTCTTGGATCGGGTCCGGCCGGCTATACAGCAGCCGTGTATGCAGCACGTGCCAA
>CAIZGG010000362.1 GCA_903932425.1 uncultured beta proteobacterium
CGGCACTCGCTTGGCGATTGGTATTGTGTGGATTGTGCTGGTTCCTTGCGAGATGCTGGGCGTATCTGCTGGGTTGGGTTATTTTATTTTGGATACGCGTGATCGCTTGGCGTACCACGAGTTGATGGCAACCGTGGTGCTGATTGGTCTGTTGGGCTTCTTGCTCGATACCGCGTTTAGAAAGCTATACGAGGCTTGGAGCAAAAGCCGCTGAACAAGGTGGCGTTGTCAGCGTGGTGCACAACTGCTCAGTCAAAGAAAGAGCTTCGAAGCGCTCCAAAATAATCCGGCCGACAGCAGCATTGCGGCCGGCAAGGTTAAGACCCACGCAGTCAGAATCGTGCGGACAGTACTTTGGTGTAGCCCGCTTTTGTTGGCGACCATCGTGCCCGCCACACCAGAAGACAGCACATGAGTGGTGGATACAGGCAAGCTGTAGAGGTTAGCAAAACCGATTGCGATCACGGCTGTGACTTGCGCGCACATGCCTTGTGCATAGGTCATCCCTTGTTTACCGATTTTTTCGCCAACGGTTTTGACCACACGTCGCCAGCCAATCATGGTGCCAATACCCAAGGCGAGCGCGACCAACAGGATCACCCAAAAGGGCGAGTATTCGGTTGTGGCAACCAGGTCTTTGCGAAGTTTTTGTAGGTCGGATTTTTCGCGCGCAGGCAAACCAGGCAGGGCAGCTACCTTGCGAGCGGTGTCATCCAGACACAGCAGATAGCGCCTGACTTGAATGCGTTTTTCAGAGCTGAGTGTGGCGTAGTCGCGCACGCCTGCCAATGTGGTGCGCAGGGCAGTGATGGTGGCCATGGTGGTGGCAGGGTCGCAGCGGTAGACCTTGGGCAAGTCATTGAGACGGTCAGCTTTGTTGAGCGTTAAAAACTCGCCCAGTGTGTGGGTGTTGCGCTCGTAAAAATCGCTCAGGTGCTGCGCAGCATCGTAAGAGCGTTTAATTTCGTAAGGCGTTGCAGTGACGTCGAGCACAAACTTAGCGGGGACGATGCCAATCAGTACCAACATGATCAGGCCAATGCCCTTTTGCCCGTCGTTTGAGCCATGGACAAAGCTCATCCCCATGGCTGACATGATGAGCACCACGCGGTTCCAGAAGGGGGGGCGTTTTTTGTCGATCAATTCTTTGCGCTGGCCTGGGGTGACATGCATGTTTGAAAGCGGCCACCAGTATTTCAGCAAAATTAAAAATAAACCTGCGATGAGAAACCCGACCAAGGGAGACACCACGAGTGACATGCCGATCTCGATCGCTTTGCGCCAGTTCACCCCTTCGCTCAAGGGTGCGCTAGTGACCCAGGCATTCGCTAAGCCCACGCCCAGTATCGAGCCAATTAAGGTGTGCGAGCTTGAGGCAGGAATACCAAAAAACCAGGTGCCGAAGTTCCAGGCGATCGCCGCAGTGAGCATCGAAAACACCATCACCAAACCGCGACCGGTATCGACGTCGATCAGTAGTTCGACCGGCAGCAAATGAACGATGGCATAGGCCACCCCAACACCTCCCAGTAAAACGCCCAAAAAATTAAAAATACCTGAGGCGACGACGGCCAAGTGGGCTGGCATGGCTTTGGTGTAAATCACTGTCGCCACAGCATTGGCTGTATCGTGAAAGCGGTTGATGAACTCAAAGGCCAA
>CAIZGG010000363.1 GCA_903932425.1 uncultured beta proteobacterium
ACGTAACCTAGCAAGACGTTGCAGTCTGTGACGGTGGGGCGCTTGCCGCCACGGCCATAACAGGCTGGGCCCGGATCCGCCCCCGCGCTTTGTGGGCCAATATGCACCCCGCCACCGCTGTCAATCCAGGCGATCGAGCCGCCGCCTGCGCCAATTGAGTCGATGTCGATGGTGGGTGCACGCACGGCATGGGTATGCAGCAGGCTGCTGTTGCGAAGTTCGGGGCGCGAGTCGCGAATCAGTGAGACATCAAAGGTGGTGCCTCCCATGTCGCCGAGTAATACGCCGGGCAGCTGGCCCTGTTCACTGGCGCGCACCGCTGCACTGACCCCGCCCGCTGGGCCCGACTCAAGCAGCACGATTGGCTTGGCGGCAACCACCGACGTTGACGCTAAACCGCCGTTTGATTGCATGAACAGCAACTCGCCGCGAAAGCCTGCGGCTTGAAGCTGACTGTCAAAATGATGGATATAGCGACCACAGACAGGGCCTAAGAGGGCGTTCATGACGGTCGAGCTGGTCCGCTCGTATTCTTGCATTTCGGGGTTGACCTGATGCGAGGCTGTGATGAAGTGCTGCGGCAATAAGCGCTTGAGAGCCTCGTAAGCTTGCTTTTCGTGCGCGGGGTTCACATAGGCATGCAAAAAACAAATCGCTACCGCTTCGATATCCGAGGTCTTGATCTTTTCAGCCAGACTGGCCAGTGCTTGAAGATCAAGCGGTGTCTCAACCGAGCCATCGGGGCGGAGGCGCTCGGGCACTTCGAGACGCCAGCGTCGCTCGACCAGGGGCTTGGGGTTTTCAAATTGCAAATCATACAAATCAGCGCGGTCATGGCGTGAGACCCTGCGCAGCTCAAGGATGTCGCGAAAACCGGCCGTGGTAATGAGCGCGGTCTTGGCACCCTTGCCCTCAACAATCATGTTGGTGGCCATAGTGGTGCCGTGGCCGATAAAGCCAATGTCGGCACTTGTTTTGCCGCTCAGTTCTAAGATGCGGTGAAAGCCGTGCATCGCACCGATCACGCGATCTGAGGGGGTGGTAGGCACCTTCGCCGACCAGATTTGTCCGGTGGCGTCGTCAACCAAGACAATGTCCGTGAACGTGCCGCCTACGTCAATACCGATGCGATTCATACACTCTCAAACCTTCGAACAAAAATATCAAGTCTGATCGTCGGTTCAGGCAGCCCGCTTGTCAAGGTCGAAACCCCTAGGTTTGCCCTAGGTTTAGCTCGGTTTGGTGCGTCAGGCCTAAGAGTAAGTTTGGCTTGCGCCGGCGTGCGATAAGCGTTAGCGATGGCTTCGTTTGCAAGGTTTCATTGGAATTCGGCGTGCGAATAAATTAAAATGTTAATAACGTTACAAAATGAACGACTCCGCGCGTATGGCTCTGCTCCCTATCCTGCACTTTCCTGACAAACGCCTGCACAAGGTTGCTAAGCCTGTGGCCGCTGTGACGGATCGCATCCGCAAACTGGCGGCTGACATGGCCGAAACCATGTACGACGCTCCGGGTGTGGGGTTGGCGGCCACGCAGATTGATGTGCACGAGCGCGTCGTGGTGATCGATGTCAGCGAAAATAAAGACGATTTAATGGTGCTGATTAACCCTGAGATCGTGTCACATAGTGACGAGCAAAACACCCACGAAGAGGGCTGTTTGTCGGTGCCAGGTGTCTATGACGAGGTGGTGCGGCCTGCGACGGTGCGCGTACGTGCGCTCAATCTCGAGGGCGAGGTGCACGAGTTCGATGCTGAAGGCTTGCTGGCAGTGTGCGTACAGCACGAGATTGATCACCTAAACGGCAAAGTGTTTGTGCAGCACCTGTCGTATTTAAAGCAAACACGCCTCAAAGCCCGTCTGCGTAAAGAACAACGCGAACTTGAGCGGGTATAGCCCAGATCCATGCATATTGAAATCATGGGATATGTCGCGGCCTTTTTAACGACCGCGGCGTTTTTTCCACAAACCTATCAAACCATCAAAACGCGCGACACTAAAGCGATTTCTCTTGCGATGTACGTGCTGTTTACGCTGGGCATTGCTCTGTGGTTGGCCTACGGCATTTTGATTGAGTCGCTGCCCTTGATTTTTGCAAACACGATTACGTTTGTGATGGCAGGCACCATTTTGGTGCTTAAGCTCAAAGAGCGCTAGACCAGCGCGTGCGTCAAGTTTTAGGTGCAGTCAGCAGGCCTGACGGTGAGTGCGCAAGCGATGAAACCTTCGCGTCAAGCCTTGGGTGCGCCGGCCCAGCCTTGAATAAACGCTGCAGCGCTTTGTCGCTTGCCGCCAGCTCGTTGTAGTTCAGTCAGGCGCAACACGCCCTGCGAAGTGGCAACGTCAATCCCTTCGGGACTGGCGCCAAGGACTGTGCCAGGCTCACCCTGCTTGCCTGTGGCCGTAAGTGCGACTGCGTTCCAGACCTTCACCACATCGTGAATCGCCGGTAGTTGCAGCGTGGCACCAGGCGCGGGGTTAAAGGCGCGAATCCGGCGTGCAAGTTGTACGGCTGACTGGGTGAAGTCGAGCGCAGCCTCAGCTTTGTCGAGCTTTGAGGCGTAGTTTGCGCCCTCAAGCGGTTGGGGTTGCGCCGTTAAGGTGCCAAGAGGCAGTGCTTGCAAAGCCGCTACGATCAGGCGCGCGCCTTGCTCGGCGAGCTTATCGTGCAAGGTTGCTGCGGTCTCGGTGTCGGTGATGGCCAAAGACTCAACCAACAGCATGGCGCCGGTATCCAGTCCTTCGTCCATTTGCATGATTGTGACGCCCGTGTGCGTGTCACCCGCTTCGATGGCGCGCTGAATCGGCGCTGCACCGCGCCAGCGCGGTAGCAGGCTGGCGTGGATGTTGAGGCAGCCGTAGCGGGGCGCGGTGAGCACCCAGTTTGGCAAAATCAGGCCATAGGCGGCCACCACCAAGACATCGAGTTGAGCCAAGTCAAGGGCGGCCTGCGCGCTGCGGGCTTCGTCTGGATATTTGCCGTCAAGACGCAAGCTGCGCGGTTGTATCACGACGATTTCGTGCCTGAGGGCGCACTGCTTCACGGCGCTAGGCGTGAGCTTTAATCCACGTCCGGAGGGTCGGTCAGGCTGAGTGAGTACTAACGGCACTTCAAATCCTGCTGCCAAAATCGCCTCAAGAGCCAGAGCCGAAAACTCAGGGGTGCCGGCAAACCCGACCCTTAAAGTGGTCAACATTTTTGTAGAAGGCGAGGGTGTTGTTGCAGACATATATGGTCGGGATCTTGTTCAGTGGCGAGTCAGCGCCCCGCCACGCGTTATTGTCAAGTGGGGGTCCTGGCAATCGGGCGTACATCCTAAAGCTTGTCGGCCCACAAGTCATACTCGTCAGAGTCAGTGACGCGTACCCGTACCATGTCGCCCGGTTTTAACGGCACAGCACTATCCACAAACACGCTGCCATCGATTTCAGGTGCGTCTGCGCTTGAACGCCCCACCGCGCCGTCTTCGTCGACCTCGTCGATCAACACATCGAGTTCTTTGCCAACTTTACGCGCCAGGCGCTCGGTTGAAATCGCCTGCTGATGCGCCATGAAACGATCGTAGCGCTCTTGCTTGACCTCATCGGGCACAGCACCTTCAAGCGCATTTGCGGGTGCGCCTTCGACGGGCGAATATTGAAAACAGCCAACGCGGTCGAGTTGGGCCTCTGACATCCAGTCAAGCAGGTACTGAAATTCGCTTTCAGTTTCGCCCGGAAACCCAACGATGAAGGTCGAGCGCAAGGTAATGTCGGGGCACTGCTCACGCCAGCGATGGATGCGAGCCATCGTTCGGTCTTCAAAGGCAGGGCGTTTCATGGCCTTCAAAATACGCGGGCTGGCGTGCTGAAACGGGATGTCGAGATAAGGCAAAATTTTGCCTTCAGCCATCAACGGGATCACTTCGTCGACATTGGGGTAGGGATAAACATAGTGCAGGCGAACCCAAATGCCCAATTCGGACAAGGCCGAGCAAAGCTCGGTCATGCGGGTTTTGACGGGCCGGCCGTTCCAGAAACCACTGCGGTATTTGACGTCGACCCCATAGGCGCTGGTGTCTTGTGAGATCACCAACAACTCTTTGACGCCGGCGCGCGCCAAGCGTTGGGCTTCGTCAAGCACATCACCAACGGGGCGGCTGACCAGATCGCCGCGCATCGAAGGGATAATGCAAAAGCTGCAGCGGTGGTTACAGCCTTCAGAAATCTTGAGATAGGCGTAGTGACGTGGGGTGAGCTTGATCCCTTGCGGCGGCACCAAATCTGTAAAGGGGTCGTGCGAGGGGTTGGGGGGCGCAGCTTCGTGCACCGCGCGCACGACCTGTTCGTATTGTTGTGGGCCCGTCACTGCTAAAACGCTAGGGTGCACTGCACGAATCACCGACTCCTCAACCCCCATACAGCCCGTCACAATGACGCGGCCGTTTTCGGCGATCGCTTCACCGATGGCGTCTAAGGACTCGGCCTTGGCACTATCAATAAAACCACAGGTGTTGACTACCACCACATCGGCATTGTTGTAATCAGGAACAATCAAATAGCCCTCGGTTCGCAGTTGGGTAAGAATGCGCTCTGAGTCGACAAGCGCTTTGGGGCAACCGAGACTAACAAAACCGACTTTTGGGGAAGAC
Organism: uncultured beta proteobacterium; assembly: GCA_903932425.1. GTDB lineage: Bacteria > Pseudomonadota > Gammaproteobacteria > Burkholderiales > Burkholderiaceae_B > Zwartia. Next base: position 4,635 of record CAIZGG010000363.1, read on the forward strand.
ATGGCACGTCACCTGGCAGGCCACAGCCCGCATGAAAGAGACCGAGATTTTACCCGCGATCGACGCTAGCCCCTACAATCACCCCATGACACAAGCTGCCCCCGCACTCTCTGATAGTTTATTGGCTGCCGCGCGCGCCATTGGCGCCGTGGAAAACGGCCAATCTTTGACTGAAGCCTTGCTCGACGTGCGGCCTGATTTGCGGCCCTCAGCGCAGTCTTTGAGCTTTTATGCGATGCGACACTGGGGGCAAGCGATGGCCTTGCGTCGTCTCCTCCTTGATCGCGTGCCCTCCAATCCCACCGTATTTGCTTTGCTGGGTTTAAGCCTGTTGTTGCTTGAGGTCGCGCTCAGCGACCCGTCTGAGCGTGATGCCACTGCGCCGACCTACACCGCGCACACCTTGGTGGATCAGGCAGTACAAGCCACGCAGGGTCAGCGCGATACCTTAAATTTTAAGGGTCTGGTGAACGCTATTTTGCGTCGCTTTCAGCGTGAGCGTGCAGCCTTGCTGTTGCAGCTCGCGCAAGATCCTGAGGCCAAGTACAACCATCCAAAATGGTGGATTGAAGCGCTGCAAACGGCGTATCCGCAAGACTGGCAGCGCCTGCTTGAAACTGCGAACGTGCATCCACCACTGACACTACGGGTGAACCTGCGTGCGACGACGCGCGAGGCCGTCGAACAGGCCTTTGCTGCGGCCGGGATCGTTTCAACAGCGTTCGGCGTGGCGGGTTTGGTGTTGGATGTGCCCAGGCCGATTGCTTCGCTGCCTGGCTACGCGCAGGGCTGGTGGTCTGTTCAAGACGCGGGGGCACAGCTTGCAGCGCCCTTGCTCGAGTTAAAAGACGGCATGCGGGTGTTGGATGCCTGCGCGGCACCCGGTGGCAAAACAGCGCACATGCTTGAACTGGCTCGGCTGAAGCTGACCGCGCTGGATATTGATAACGCTCGTATGGCGCGGGTTGAGCAAAACCTTGAACGCCTGGGCTTGCTCGATGATGACGTTGAACTGATTGCCGAAAGCGCGATGCGCGCTCATACCTGGTGGGATGGTAAGCCTTTTGATGCCGTGCTGGCTGACGTGCCTTGCACGGCTTCGGGCATTGTGCGTCGCCATCCGGATATTCGTTGGTTGCGTCGTGTCACAGATATCAAGCCAACCGCAAAACTGCAGCGAGAGATCTTGGATTCTCTCTGGAGTTTGGTGGCACCCGGCGGTAAATTATTGCTTGTGACGTGTTCGATTTTTCCGCAAGAGTGTGAGCTGCAGGCCCAGGCATTTTTAAAGCGCCATGCGCAGGCGGTGCGCTTACCTGCACCCGGCCAGTTATTGCCTTGTTTGGCTGATGCAGAACACCCTGCCGGGCAAGATGGTTTCTTTTATGCTTTGTTTACGAGACAGGTTTAGGTGTTAGGCACACGATGATTGCTCGGGCGAGGTTGGTGCTTGGATGTAAGCGAGGCCTGATCGGGATGCTCGCTGCGTTGTTATGCCTGGCTGCCAGTCTGAGCCAGGCTGCAGAGCCACGCATCGAGCGGATTGAACCTTTGATTGCTGAGGGGCAACTCACGCTTGACCTGGATCTGACGTTTGAGCTTGGCCGGGTGGTGACCGAGGCAGCCGAGCGCGGTGTGCCGCTTTATTTCACGTTTGATTTAAAAATCACCTCGCCAAGGTGGTGGTGGTTTGACCGCGTGTTGGTCGAAGCGAGCTTAACGCGTCGCTTGACGTATAACGCGCTCACGCAACAGTGGCGCGTGGCGACGGGTGATTTGTTTTTGCCAGTCGGGTCCTTGAACGAGGCAATGGCGGTGCTCAAGCAAGTGCGTGGTTGGCCGGTTGCCCCTTCTGATCGTTTTGATAAAAACCAGCGTTATGACGGACGGGTCAGGATGCGTCTAGACGCCTCTCAATTGGCGCGACCGTTGCAGCTTGAAGCGGCCAATCGTAGCGCCTGGTCGCTTGCAAGCCCCTGGGCGCCGTTTGATTTCTCGATTCAGCAGGAAGGGTCCACCAAATGACGAAATTTCTGCTTTTGATCGGCCCGAGCGCGCTTGCTGACAAGACGGTGGTGCTGCACCGATGAACAGGTTACTTCGCCTGGCTCTGTTTGTTGGCGTGAGCAGTGGAGCAGGCCTGTTTGGCTTGCTAGCTTGGTCAACGGGCAACGCTTCGCGAGTCGCTCAGTATCAAGCGCTGTTGTTGTGGCTGAACGGGGCGCTTGCGCTTGCATTATTTGTATGGGTCGTGGCGCTCACCGTACGCCTGCTTTTGCAATTACGCAGCGGTTTGTTTGGCGCGCGCCTGACCGCGCGTTTTGCCTTGGCGTTTGCCTTAATTGGCGTGCTGCCAGGCACCTTGATTTACGGCGTGTCGTTGCAGTTTATGGCGCGCTCGATTGAGTCGTGGTTTAACGTGCGCGTCGACACCGCGCTTGAGTCAGGTTTGGCGCTCGCTCGCGCTGCGCTCGATTCTCAGCTCGCTGAACTCGAGTCGCGGGCCCGCGTCATGACGCCAGAGCTTAACGCGACCCCCGATGCAGAAGTCGCAGGTGTGCTGGCTCGGCTGCGCGACTCAAGTGGCCCGGTCGATGCGATGGTGTTTAGTGGCACGGGGCGTGTGATTGCCTTTTCGAGTGACAGGCTTGGTGCCTTGTCGCCGGTACCACCGCCCGCGGCCATCTTGAACCAGTTGAGGGTGACGCGGGGTTATTCAAATGCCGATACGGGCGATAGCGTGTCTGGTGGGCCTGTTGATCCCGGCTTGCAATTACGGGTCATTGTGGCGTTGACTGCGCCCGAGCGCACTGAAACCTTGTTGGGTGTCAATGTCGAATCCCGCTGGCTGCAGTTAGTGCAACCAGTCTCTGAAAAAATTGCCCGTAACGCCAGCGAAGTTCAACAGGGCAATCGTGATTATCAAGAGCTCGCGTTGTCCAGGCAAAGCTTGCGCAACTTGTTTGGTGTGACCTTAACGTTGGCGTTGTTGTTGGCGGTGTTTGCAGCCATTGCAGTGGCGCTGTACTTATCTAAAAAATTAGTCAGCCCACTGTTGGCGCTGGCCTCTGGTACGCAGGCCGTGAGCGTGGGTGATTACCGCGCGTTGCCCGAGCCCCCCTCTAACGACGAAGTTGGTCAATTAACGCGTTCATTCAATACGATGACCCGGCAGCTCGACGAAGCACGGCGAATGGTCGAAAGTAATCGCAGTCAGCTTCAGCGCTCGAATGTTTATCTTGAAAGCGTGTTGGCGAATTTGTCGGCGGGCGTCTTGGTCTTTGATGAGCGGTTTTGTTTGACGACGTTTAATCAGGGCGCGCAATCGATTTTAAAAGTCGACTTGCGCACGGCGCCAGGGCGACTCTTGCAGACTGTGGACGGAATGAGTGAATTCTCGCAACGCATTCGGCAGGCCTTTTCTGAGCACACCGCGATGGGCTCAGAGCGCACGCACTGGCAAGAGCAGTTTGAGCTCACTCTGCAAGAGCCTGGCCCAGAAACCAAGGCGTTCACGCTGACTTTGCTTGCCCGCGGTACCCAGCTGCACGTGGATGGTCGTGAAAATGGTTATATGGTGGTGTTTGATGACATCACTGAAGTGATCTCGGCCAGTCGCAGCGTCGCTTGGGGCGAGGTGGCTCGTCGACTCGCGCACGAAATTAAAAACCCCTTGACGCCAATTCAGCTTTCGGCTGAGCGTCTCGCCATGAAGCTTGCGCATAAGCTCGAACCGCTTGACGCACAGTTGCTCGAGCGAGCAACCAACACAATTGTGAATCAGGTGAGCTCACTCAAACATATGGTCGACGACTTTCGTGAATATGCGCGCAAGCCGCCGCTGACCTTATTACCAGTCGATTTTAATGAGCTCGTGGACGAGGTGCTCGGCTTATATGGCTGGGACCCAATCAGTGGTCAGGTGCAAGAGGATTCGTCAGAGCCGTGGCGACTTGAAGTATCACTCGATCCAAAGCTGCCAGTGATTTTGGGTGACCCCACTCAGCTACGGCAGGTTGTTCATAATCTGTTGGCCAATGCGCGTGACGCGTTGGCAGAGGTGTCGCACCCTGGCGTGATCCGGGTGAGTACGCAAATGATTCCGCCGGGGGCGCCTGAAACGACCGATCGAGCGGCGGTGCGCTTTACCGTCGCGGATAACGGCGCGGGTTTTTCGGCACAAGTGTTACAAAGAGCCTTCGAGCCGTACGTCACGACAAAAACGCAGGGTACTGGGTTAGGTTTGGCGATTGTTCGTAAAATCATCGAAGAGCATCACGGGCGAATTGATGTGTCCAATCGCAAAGAAGGGGGCGCCCGGGTGTCAATTTTGCTGACGCAGTTAGCAGAACAAGTAGACGCAACGCCACAAGATAACGATAATGCAAGCTTGCAATAGGTGAATAAAAGTTTATGGCCAGAATTTTAGTGGTCGACGATGAAGTCGGAATTCGCGAATTGCTTTCCGAAATTCTCTACGACGAAGGGCATACGATCGAGTTAGCTGAAAATGCGGCGCAAGCACGCGCGGCGCGTCTGCGTGGTCGCCCTGATCTGGTGCTGCTCGATATTTGGATGCCAGATACCGATGGCGTGACCTTGCTTAAAGAATGGAATGCAGCCGGCTTGCTTGATATGCCAGTGATCATGATGAGCGGGCATGCCACGATTGATACCGCTGTTGAAGCGACAAAAATCGGCGCGATTGATTTTCTTGAAAAACCGATCACCCTGCAGCGTTTGTTGAAAACGATTTCGACGGGCTTGGCGCGTGGTCGTTCAACGGTTGTTAAGTCGGCCTCGGGGGTTTTTGCGCCCGTCACCCCACACATTGCGACGCCGGTAGCTGTCACTGCAGTCGCCGCCGCGCCTGCGCCTGTTGCAGCCCCCGTCGTGGCGCTCGACCAAGGATTGCTTGGCGATATCTCTCTTGATCAACCGCTGCGCGAAGCGCGTGATGAGTTTGAACGCGTCTATTTCGAATATCACCTAGCCCGCGAAAACAACAGCATGACGCGCGTGTCTGATAAAACAGGCCTTGAGCGAACCCACCTGTATCGCAAGCTGAAACAGCTTGGCATCGAGGCCCGCAAGCGTAGTAGTTAAGCTTCAACTGCCGGGGCGACCCACACCGCCTTCTCTACGGGTGAAGCTAGCGCTAAGGTGCTGTAGCACCTGCAGGGGGCGTATCAAGCCCGCCAACCCGAGCATCTTCAAACACGCGTCGCTCTTGTACCAATTCGGCTGCCACGGCGACCGCGATCTCTGCAGGCGTGCGGCTGCCAATCTGTAGCCCCACCGGGCCGTGCAGTCGGTCGACCTCGGTTTCAGTGAGGTCAAAACTTAGCAAGCGCTCGCGACGTTTTGTTTGATTGCGGGATGAGCCTAGTGCCCCAACGTAAAACGCTTTAGAGCGCAGCGCTTCAAGCAGTGCCATGTCATCAAGCTTGGGGTCGTGGGTAATGGCAACGATGGCTGTACGCTCGTCGGTTTGAATTTCAAGTACGGCATCATCAGGCATGCCTGGCTGCAAGGTGACCTCAGGCATGTTCCAGTCGGCTGTGAACTCTTCGCGTGGGTCGCACACCAAGACCTGAAACTCAAGCATCGTGGCGATTTGTGCAAGGGCTTTGGCGGTTTGGTTGGCACCAATAATCAACAGGCGCCAGTGCGGGCCATACACAAAATAACAGCCTTGCTCTTTGACCTCGGTGAGTTGGCCGGGTTTAGCTTCGGTCAGGGTTGATTCACCAGTGCCTAAGTCTAGCCAGCGGCCAATCAGTCTTTGCTCTGAAGTGACCGCAACGACGCGATCAAGCCAGCCACCGGTGAAGAGTGGCTCAATGACCAGTTTGAGTGTGCCACCGCAGGGCAGGCCAAAACGCGCAGCTTCTTCTTGCGAAACACCGTAGGTGGCCCACTCAGGGCGCGCGGGCAGTTGACCTGCCTGAGCGCGAGCAATCAAATCGTCTTCAATGCAGCCGCCCGAAACCGAGCCGACCAGGCGACCATCTTTGCGCACCGCGAGCATGGCGCCGGCTTGTCGGGGCGCTGACCCCCAAGTTTTGACCACGGTTGCGAGGTGCACGGTGTGACCGTCTGCCAACCATTGATGGGCTTGTTTCAGTACTTCAGTGTCAAGAGAATCCATAGCATTGTGCCGTTGTGAGATGCGCGCCTCAGCGCAAAGTACATCAGAAGAGGCGATTCGCCTCATAACTGGTGGTCATATCAGTATACTAAGCCTCTTTGCGCGCTTTGAAATTGAGACAAATCATATGGATCCGATATTTGCGTTGGCTTTGGCAGTCTTAGGCTGTGTGACGGGCTTTGCCGCCGGGCTCTTAGGAATCGGAGGCGGTATGATCCTGGTGCCGTTTTTAACCCTGCTGTTCACATGGCAGAGCGTGCCGCTTGAGTTGACGGTACACGCCGCGATTGCGACGTCAATGGCCACTATTTTATTCACATCAGTATCAAGTGTGCGAGCACACAACAAAAAAGGCGCGGTGCGTTGGGATCTTGTTGCCGCGCTTACCCCCGGTATTTTAGTTGGCGGCCTTGTATCGGGTGGCGCGCTTTTTTCGCTACTTAAAACTGGCTGGCTGGCTTTGTTTTTTGCAATTTTTGTCGCGTACTCGGCATTTCAGATGCTGTTGGATAAAAAGCCGAAGCCTTCGCGTCAGATGCCGGGACCGGTTGGCACGGCGGCCTCGGGTGGGGTGATCGGTTTTATTTCAGGCCTGGTGGGTGCTGGCGGCGGCTTCATCTCTGTGCCGTTTATGCTCTTTTGCAACGTGCCCTTGCATCAGGCCGTGGGCACCTCGGCAGCTTTGGGGTTTCCGATTGCGTTAGCCAATACTATTGGATATGTTTGGTCGGGCTGGGGTCAAACCGGCCTGCCACCAACAATGGTGGGCTATATCTTTTGGCCTGCGCTGATTGTGTTGGCGCTGTTCAGTGTTTTTCTTGCGCCAGTTGGCGCTCGCGCGGCTCACAATCTGCCGGTTAAAACGTTGAAGCGCATTTTCGCCTACCTCTTGTTCGGCTTGGCCCTGTACATGGGGTTTAAAGCATATCTGTCGTTTTTTGGTTAACGCGCAGGGGCACCTCGCGTGATGGCGCTCACGCTGATGCGGGTTTCGCCGGGTGTGGTGCGCAGCGTGCTACTGCGCCAGGCGTGCCCGTAGGCGACCTCAACGGTCAGGTGTAAGCGGCCGTCGCCTTTGCGCTGCGTCTCAAGGGCTGCCAGTAAGCGTTGGTAGCGGTCGCGTCCCAACAGCCCGGGGCGCCGTCCAATACTGGGGTTGCCGCCCAGCGCTTTGACGTCTGCGAGCAGCTTTTCGGGCGTGGCATAGGTCAGGGTCAGAACCTCTTGGTCCATCACCGGATCAGCAAAGCCTTTTTCAATCAGCAAATCTCCAAAGTCGTGCATATCGACAAAACTTGGCGTCACTGTTTGCAGCCCCGCTTGCTGCGCGGCGGCGCGCACCTCTTGCAGGGTGGCGGGCCCAAAACATGAAAAAAATACCAGGCCGTTGATCCTCAGAATTCGCCCCCATTCTTGCAACACGTCGTGGGGTGCGGCGTGCCAGTGCAAGGCCAGATTCGACCAAACAAGCTCAAGCGACTCGGGCGCTAGGCCCGTTTGCGCCAAATCAGTTTTTAGCCAGTGTGTTTTAGCTGGTGCGCCGCGCCACTGCGCAAGCTTTTGCCGCCAACCGCTTGAAAAATATTTTTTGGCCTCTTGTTGCGCATAACCCAAAAGTGCCGGGGTGTGATCTTGCCCGATGTAACGGGCGTCGGGGTAGCGACCATGCAACAGAGCGATTTGCTGCCCCGCGCCGCAGCCAGCGTCAAGGATTTGCTCGGGCTGCAGGCGCACAAGGCGAAGCCGTTCATCCATGCGCCGAGCGACCTCGCCGTACAAAAATTGTGCTGCGGATAAATCGCCACGGCGGCCAAACTGTAACGCGACGTGGGTCGCGTTGAGCGGTAGTGTATTTGGGGTGGACATTTTCAGCGTAATGAGGGCAAAAAAAGAGGCTGTGACATGAGAATGTTGAGTACGCCTCAAAGCAAGGGTAACAAAATGTACTCTATTCAACGAAAGTTTTTACAAAGGCTATCAGCAGCGTGCCCGTTATGCGGACTGACCGCGCGCGGCGGCGACTTATGTGCCGGTTGCTCCAGCGACCTAGCGGGGTATTTAGACTCCCACACGCGCTGTGAGGTGTGCTTTGAGGTCTTGTTGCTATCTTCGGCACCTGTGGCGTCTGCTGAGCCCAGACAGACAGCAGACACGTCGCGCACGTCGCACACGTCGCACACGCCACACACGGCTGACACGGCTGACACGGCAGAGCCGCTCGAGGCACCCGGCTACTCAGCAGGTGCTCCAGCCGTACGTTGCTCGCGCTGTCAGTGTTGCCCACCGGCTTATTCCAGCTTAGTCGCTGCGATCGAGTACGCCTACCCCGGGGCGATGCTGATTCAGCACTTTAAAGAGGGCGCGCGCTTGGCCCATGCAGGCTTGTTTGCAAGGCTATTGTGGGGGCGTTTGCGCGCCCGAGCAGCGAGTCGCCAGCACAACGCGCCGGTTGGTGTTCTGGTGCCCATCCCGTCTAGCCAAAGTGGGCTGAGGCGCCGTGGTTTTAACCCAGCGGGTGAGCTGGCCCGCGAGTTGGCGCGGCTGAGTGGTTACCCGTTGCGGCAAGAATGGTTAATCCGCACCCGAGAGGCCAGCACACAAAAGACCCTTGACGCACGAGCGCGTCGCAACAGTGTTGATGGGCTGTACGTCTGCCCGCACGCTGTGCCTCCCGTGTGGGTGGGCGTCGTGGACGATGTTGTCACGACCGGAAGTACGATGGATACGGCAGCCCGTGCGCTATTAGTTGCGGGCGCCGCAGGTGTCATTGCCCTAGCGGCCGCTCATACGCCGCGCACGTGGCAAAATGACACCTATGATTGATGTCATCCTTGTACAGCCTGAAATTCCGCCCAACACAGGCAACGTAATTCGTTTGTGCGCCAATACTGGCGCGCGTCTGCACTTGGTGCGCCCACTCGGGTTTGAGATTGATGACAAGCGTCTGAAGCGCGCCGGTCTTGATTACCACGAGTGGCAGCCCGTACAAGTGCACGACTCGCTGGCACTGGCGATTGCCGCTACTGGGGCACCGCGAGAACGCGTCTTTGCGATTACAACAAAAGCGACCCAATTAGTCGGACAAATCCCGCTGCAGGCGGATGACGTGTTTGTGTTTGGCTGTGAAACCGCGGGCCTCACGCCCGAGCAACGGGCGTTGTTTCATCCCGAACAGACAGTGCGTTTGCCGATGTTGCCCGCGCAACGTAGTTTGAATCTTTCTAACGCTGTGGCGGTTGTTGTGTTCGAGGCCTGGCGCCAACAGGGTTATATCGGGGGCGTGTAGTGCAGTGTCGTGGTCGATGTGCTTAATCTAAGGATAAATTCAAGCGCACCATGACCTCATCCCAGCGTTTTTTTTCAGTTTGCATCAGCGCCTGCAGAGCTTGAGCATTTGCACCCATTGCAGAAAAATACTGAGATGAAAATTTGTCTTTGATTGCCGGAGTCGCCAAAATTTCGGCGAGTACTTGTTGCAGCCTGAGCAAAATTACGGGATCTGTGCCGGCAGGTGCAAGCATGGCATGCCAAGAGATCGCCTCAAAGCTTTCAAAGCCTTGAGTAGCCAACGGAGCCAGTCCGGGTAATGAGGCCGAGGCGACCAGGCTGGTCACGCCAAGTATTTTGAGCTTGCCTTCTTTTGCCTGGGGCATGGCGATGGCCGGCACCATAAAGCTTGCTTGAATGTCGCCAGCAAGCATTGCGGTCGTAATCTGCGGAAAGCTCGCGTAGGGGACATGCAATAGATCTATCCCCGCCTGTTGTTTAAAAAGCTCCATCGCCAGGTGCCCGGCGCTACCCGCACCCACTGATCCGTAGTTCAAGGTATTTGGCCGAGCCTTGGCCCGTTGAACAAATTCTGCCGTGCTGCTGATCTGAAGTGTAGTACTGACCGCCAAGACGTTTGGGCTTGTAGCGATCAAACTAATCGGTGCAAGATCGGTTGTGGGGTCGTAGCCTAAGGTCTTTTGATAAAGCGTTGGGGCCGTTACGAGTGGGCCATTAATGGTGTAAAGCAAGGTGTAGCCATCGTTGGGTGCGCGCGCAACCAAGCGAGTGCCTAAATTGCCACCTGCGCCTGGTTTGTTTTCGATCACAATGTTTTGCTTGAGGGCCGCGCTTAAGGGTTCGGCAACCTGGCGAGCAAGCAAATCGGGTGACGAACCAGCCGGAAAGGGAACGACTAAATGAATCGGTCGATCAGCAGGCCACGCTGCCCATGCGGGGTGCGCAGCCAAAGCGATCAGTAAACAAAAGAGATGACGCAACATTTATTTTGCAATTGATGGCTAAGATATTTATTCTGTAGTCGCCACGCGCGACAACAGTCGAGTGACGGCATCAAGGGGTTTAACGCCTTCAAATAATACGTTGCATACCGCCTCGGTGATTGGCATGTCGACCTTGAGTACGCGCGCGCGCTCACGGACCGCACGCGCGCAGCGGGCACCTTCGGCCGTCAAGCCTGAGGCTAACAACGAGTCAAGCGAGTGGCCTTGGCCAATCGCCAGCCCGACTTGTCGGTTACGCGACAGGTCTCCGGTTGCCGTGAGTACCAGATCGCCCAGGCCGGTTAGCCCCGAAAAGGTTGCCGCATGGGCACCAAGGGCTTCTCCGAAGCGGGTCATCTCGGCGAGGCCACGAGTGATTAGTGCTGCGCGTGCATTTGTACCCAACCCTAAACCATCGCCAACACCACAGGCAATCGCCATAATGTTTTTCAGTGCACCGCCAACTTCAACACCCAAGACATCTTGGCTTGCATAGACGCGAATGTTTGCGCCATGTAGCGCTTGAATCGCAGCCTGACGTAAGCCGGTGCTATGGCTGGCGACAGTGAGCGCCACCGGCAGCCCTTGCGCCACTTCAAGCGCGAACGACGGCCCAGACAGCACCCCCGTGGGAATGCCGCTGATATTTTTCAGCGCGGAGAGTGCGACTTCGCTGGGTAGTTGACCGCTGTCGGCCTCGAGCCCTTTGCAGGTATATAGGATGCCCGCTAACGCAGGCGTTGTTTGCGCGAGTTGCTCGGCAAGCTGCTCGCACAAGGCTCGCAGACCTGCGAGCGGAACGCCCAAAATCAGCAACCCCGGTGCTGCGCCACGCTGCGCGTGCACAAGTGCCTGCGACAAACTCGTCGTGCATAGTAACGATTTGGGCAGTTCGACCGCGGGCAGATAGCGCGCACTTAGATGTTGGGTGTTGATTGCCTCCGCCAGTTTGGCGTCACGCGCCCAAAGCATCGTTGGCGCGTGCCTCAGGGCCGCGCAGGCCAAAGCGGTGCCCCACGCCCCCGCCCCTAGTACTGCAACGTGTTGTGGCAAGGGAGGCGTTGAAGGACCAGACGAAGTTGGGTGGGGGGTATTCAAATTACTGTCGCGTCATGCCGGGTGGCAGGATTAAACCCGAGTCGCCGCCGCTTGATGCCGGGGCTGCTTGTGCTGCTTCGGCCATGCGTTGTTCAAACAGCGCTTGAAAGTTGACTTCGGCCAGGTGCAGTGGTGGCAAAGAAGTGCGCGTGATCGCATCGGCAACGTTTGCTCGCAGGTAAGGATAGAGCATGGTCGGGCACACAATGCCCATGAGCGGATCAAGCTGCTCTGCGGGGACGTTTGCAATTTCAAAGACCCCACCTTGCGTTGCTTCGACAAGGTAGAGGACCTTATCGCCGATACGCGTTGTGACGGTGACTGTGATGGTCGACTCAAAGACGGTCTCGGCAAGCGCCTGGCCACCGACATTGATTGCGACCTCAACCTTTGGCCCCTCTTGTTCAAGAAAAATATTTGGTGCATTAGGCATCTCGAGCGACAAGTCTTTGAGATACACACGCTGCATGTTGAACACAGGGGCGTTTGGATTTTGTGCTTGATCGGCTTGAGCGTTTTGGTCAGACATAAGTAACTCTCTCATTCAGGAGGTGTGAAAGGATCGGACAGCTAGCGCTTGCAGTGACGTGATTAGCCAAGGCAAGCGCGCCGCTCGTTTGTTGTGCGATGTTCGCGGTGTGATTAGCCGTTGAGTAAGGGCATCAGCTTGCCTTCGCGGTCAAGCGCTGACAAGTCGTCAAAACCGCCCACGTGGGTGTCGCCGATATAGATTTGTGGAACGGTGCGTCGGCCTGTGCGCTCCATCATGAGGGCGCGCTGCTCGGTATCCACATCGATGCGAATTTTTTCGATTTCGGTGACGCCGCGCTGCGTCAATAACATTTCAGCGCGTGAGCAATAGGGGCAATAGCCAGTGGTGTACATCACAACTTTAGACATGGTCAGGCTCCGGTTTTATTGGCAGTAACAGGCAGTCCGGCGGTCATCCAGGCTTTCAGGCCGCCATCGAGGGTGACAACTTCAGTAAACCCTAGCTTGCGTAAGCGCGTGGCGGCGCCGATCGCGCTACGGCCGATATCGCAGATCACAATGATGGGCTTGTTTTTGGGTAGGGCGCCGGCTTTTTTCTCAAGGTCGCTTAAGGGCAGGCTGCGTGCTTGGGGGACATGGCCTGCGTTAAAGGCCTCAGCGGGACGAATATCCACTAACACCGCATGCTGATGATTCATCATTTGTACGGCTTGAGTGCTTGAAATGGCCGCGCCGGCGCGGCTGCGCAGGATCATCGGCCAGGCGAGCGCCAGTCCTGAAGTTAGCGCAACGACTAGCAAAAGCAGGTTGTTTTGATTGAAGAAAAAATCCACAGTGTGTCCAAATAAGTACGGTTAACCCCTAAATTATCAGGGTGGGTGGTCGTGACGCGCCAGACAATTATAAAATGGTGTCTTCCTTCACACTTTAACCTGTGTCAGCCATGTATAAATTAGTCTTAATGCGTCACGGCGAAAGCCAATGGAATCTCGAAAACCGCTTCACCGGCTGGACCGATGTCGATTTAACCGAGGCGGGGCGCGAGCAAGCCCGCAAAGCGGGCGAATTGCTGAAAGAAAAAGGGTTTGGCTTCGATCTGGCTTACACCTCGGTGCTGACGCGTGCGATTCGTACGCTTTGGCTCGCGTTAGATGCAATGGGCACGATGTATGTACCTGTGCACAACAGCTGGCGCCTGAACGAAAGGCATTATGGTGATCTGCAAGGCTTGAACAAAGCCGAGATGGCCGCTCAGTATGGCGATGAACAGGTGTTGATCTGGCGCCGCGCCTATGCGATTGCGCCCAATCCAATCGCCTTAGAAGACCAGCGTCACCCGCGCTTTGACCCACGTTACAGCAAGCTCACGCCCGAGCAATTGCCGGCAACCGAGTGTTTGAAAGACACGGTCGCACGCGTGTTACCTTTCTGGAGCGAAAGCATCGCCCCGGCGATTCGCGCTGGCCGACGGGTACTGGTCGCCGCCCACGGCAACAGCCTGCGCGCGTTGATTAAGCACCTTGATGGCGTGTCTGACGACGACATTGTGCACCTCAACATTCCTACCGGGCAGCCGCTGGTCTACGAACTCGATCAAGATTTAAAGCCGATTCGGCATTACTACTTGGGTGATCCAGCCGAAATTGCGGCCGCGATGGCGGCTGTTGCAGCGCAAGGTAAGGCAAAAAAGGATTAAATCCATGCGCCAGCTCAGTCGGTGGCTGTGTTCGGCGCTCATTGGGCTAGCGGTCGGTGGCACGGTCTCTGCCGCTACCGCAGACATTGCCGCCAAACAGGCGCAGGCCGAGCGCGAGCGCGTTGAACTACGCGCGCGCATTGACCTCTTGCAAAAAGAGCTGAACGAGCGTGAGGCGTTGCGCAAAGAGGCCGCCGATGCACTACAAGTGTCAGAGGCTGCAATTTCTGTCATCGCGCGGCGTTTGGGCGAGTTGGGCACCCAGTTGCGCCAAGCGCAGGCCGAGCTCGACGAATTGCAAATTCAATTCAAGCGGCAGTTTGGCGTGCTGGTCTTGCGGCGTGACGAGTTATCTAATCAGTTGCGCAAACAGTACTCAAGCGGTTTGTCTCCTTGGACGGCCTTGCTATCAGGCGATGACCCTCAGCAGATTGGCCGTGATTTGATCTATCTGGATTACATTTCGCGGGCACGGTCGGCGGCGGTTGCAGCCGTGAAAAAAGAAATCGACCGCCTCGCTGAACTTGAGGCAAAAACCGAGTTGCGCCGGCAGGATGTCGTGCGTTTGGTGCAAGAAACGACCGAGCAAAAAAATCTCTTGGATGTGCAAAAAAAAGAACGCGCAACGGTTCTGGCTCGGATTGAAGGTCAATTACAGGCCCAGCGCGCTGAGGCCGCGGCGCTGGGCCGAGACGACAAGCGCCTGTCTGATTTAGTCGATGACCTCGCCGGCCAGTTACAGGCGGCACGCGAGGCTGCTGAGGCTGCGCGTAAAGCTGAGGCAGCCGAGACCGCTCGAAAAGCCGAAGCAGCACGGCAGGCAGAACAAGCGCGGCGTCAGGCGCAAGAGGCGAGCCGCGCCAAAGAGCGCCAAGAGGCGCAAGCTCAGGCCGCCGCCGCAGCGTCTGAGCCTGCTGCGCGCTCAGCCGAAAGCTCGGCCTCGTTGGGCGGCGGCGGGGCAGGGCTTAAGCCTGGTTTACGTTGGCCGCTTAAAGGGCAAGTGATGGCGCGCTTCGGCACCGACCGCCCTGAGGGCGGCGTCTGGCGCGGCATCTTGTTGCGCGCGACCGAAGGCGCCGCTGTGCAGGTTGTGGCGGCGGGTACCGTGGTTTACGCAAATTGGTTGCGTGGTTTTGGTAATTTGATCATCATTGATCACGGGCAGCAATATTTAAGCGTCTACGCCTATAACCAAAGTTTGCTTAAGCAAATTGGCGATGAGGTTCAAACCGGCGAGACAATTGCCCTTGCAGGAAGTACCGGTGGGCAGGTGGATTCGGCCCTATACTTCGAGATACGGCATCGTGGGTCAGCGGTTGACCCTGTACAGCTTTTGGCGCGCTAGAGCGCGCAGCGCAACGGCAAGTGGTTGGCTTTAACAGTTTTTAACTCAGGAACGTGCATGGGCACTCGCAAAATACGTGGTTTTGGTCTGGTATCTGTTGGTATCGTCGCCGGCATCTTGCTTAGTATGGGGATCACCGCGCTCGCGCAGCGTGGTGCACCCTTGCCGCTCGATGAGTTAAGGCAATTTTCAAATGTGTTGTCTGCGATTAAAAATAATTACGTCGAACCTGTCACCGATAAAAAATTGATTGATGGTGCGATCGCCGGGATGTTGTCCGACCTTGATCCGCACTCGGCCTATCTGGATGCAGACGCGTTCAAAGAAATGCAAACCGCAACTCAGGGCGAGTTTGGTGGCTTGGGTATTGAAGTGGGCACCGAAGAGGGCATGATCAAGGTGATCTCGCCCATTGAAGATACACCCGCGGCGCGTGCTGGCATTCGCGCGGGTGACTTGATTTCAAAGATTAACGACACGTCAACCAAAGGCCTGTCGCTCACCGAAGCGGTCAAGATGATGCGCGGCCCGGTTAAAACGCCGATCACTTTGTCTATCATTCGCCAAGGCCAAGCGCAGCCTTTGGTGATCAAAATCATTCGCGATACGATTCGTGTGCGCAGTGTTCGCAGCAAAATGCTCGACACCAACATTGGTTACGTGCGTATTGCGCAGTTTCAAGAAAAAACCGGATCAGATCTTGTTCGTCATCTCAAAGACCTGAGCGCTAAAGGCGCACCGCGCGCTTTGATTCTTGATCTGCGCAATGATCCGGGCGGTTTGTTGAACAGCGCCATTGGTGTGTCGGCCGCGTTTCTCGAGCCCAACACGCTGGTGGTCTCTACCGATGGTCGAGTGCCCGACTCAAAGCATAAGTACCTTGCGGTGGCTTCAGACTATGCGCGTGGCGAGTCTGATTACCTGTCTGGTTTGCCAGCTTGGGTAAAAACGGTGCCGATGGTCGTGTTAGTAAACGTGGGTTCAGCGTCTGCCTCTGAAATTGTGGCAGGTGCTTTGCAAGACCACAAGCGGGCGACGATTATGGGCAATCGTACTTTTGGCAAGGGCTCAGTCCAGGTGATTTTGCCAATCTCTGAAAACACTGCGATCAAACTGACCACTTCGCGCTACTACACACCAATGGGCCGCTCAATTCAGGCGACCGGCATTATGCCCGATGAGGTCGTCGCCGACACGGCTGAGGGTGATCTGTTCAGAGTGCCCCGCGAAGCCGATTTGCAGCGTCATCTCAGCAATCGCCAAACCGAAGCTGAAGTCAAAGGCACTGCAGATGAGCCTCCTTTGGCCGACACCACCAAGATGTTCACGTTTGGTGCACCTGAAGATTTTCAGTTGCAGCAAGCGATTAACTACCTAGATGGCAAGCCCTTGCAAAAGGCTGTTGCTCGTCCTAAGGCTGTGACTGCGGCTCAGCCAAGCGAGGGCGCAGCGAGTAGCAAATGAACGATGCGCAATTGCTACGCTATGCCAGACATATCTTGCTCGATGAGTTTGGCATCGAGGGGCAAGAAAAGCTGCTAGCGGGCACCGCACTGGTAGTGGGGGCTGGCGGGTTAGGCTCGCCAGCCGCGATGTATCTCGCGTCGGCCGGTGTGGGCACTATTATTTTGGCTGACCACGATACGGTTGAGATCAGCAATTTGCAGCGCCAGATTTTGCACAACACGAGCCGACTGGGTCAGTTAAAAGCCGAGTCGGGTCGTGAGACCATGCTTGCACTCAACCCCGATATTGTTGTCAAGACGCTGACCACGCGCATGGATGCCGAGTCACTCGATGCACAGATCGCTCAGGTCGATGTGGTCTTAGATTGCACTGATAATTTTGCAACCCGTCACGCAGTCAATCGCGCTTGCGTCAAACACAACACGCCTTTGGTGTCGGGCGCTGCGATTCGCTTTGAAGGGCAGATCAGCGTCTTTGATGCGCGTGATCCAACTGCTCCTTGCTACCACTGCTTGTTTCCCGAGGCTGAAGACGTTGAGGCGGTGAGCTGTGCCTCAACGGGCGTTTTTGCGCCCTTGGTTGGCATCATCGGGAGCATGCAAGCCGCCGAGGCCATTAAGGTTTTAGCGCAGGTGGGGCAGCCTTTGAAGGGGCAGCTATTGATACTTGATGCCTTCGAGATGGATTGGCATCGAGTGCGTGTGCAGCGCGATCCGGGGTGTCCGGTCTGTGCCGAACGTGCCGTGGGTAACTGAAGGGCTGGCTCTAAGCGTGAGCGGCTACGGGTCAAGGCCGAGAGTTTGCGCTTCACCAGCGCAGTAGTCGGTCAACCGGTTTGTTGATGATTCACACCTAAAATCAGCCGTAATTGGGCATCAATGTGGGTGGTAGGCGAGGTCTGCCAGCGACTTTGCGCAAAGCGTAGCCAACTGCCCAAGACACAATGCGTGAGTAGTGTTGCCATAGGTGTCACTTCAGTGGTCGCCGCGAGCGTGCCGCCCGTGAGTGCACTGCGCAGCGATTGTTTAAACGTGCTTTCAATGCGCTCGGTGATTTGGCTGACGCGGGTCTGTAGTCGTTCGTCTTCGGTGACCAGCGCGTCGCCGCTGAGTACCCGAGTCATGCCACGGTTGCGCTCGGCAAACGTGACCAGCATCACCGCTATTTTGCGCGCTTGTTCGACGCCATTGGCTTCGCTCGTGACAATTTGATTGACCAAGGTAAAAATGGTGGTTTCAATAAACTCAAACAGACCTTCAAACATTTGCGCTTTACTGGCAAAGTGTCGGTATAGGGCTGCTTCTGAGCATTGCAGGCGGGCCGCTAAGGCTGCGGTGGTGATGCGAGCCGCTCTGGGTTGCTCGAGCATTTCTGCCAGCATCTGCAGGATCTGATGTTTGCGTTCGCCTGTTTTGGCTGACATGGTCATCTCGCGCAACATGAAGAATTAGAGAGAGGTCGGGCGCGGCTTATGCGCTTTGCAAGGGCCGCTTCTGCAACAAAAGGTCGCCAACGCAGTTTACCCGCAAGTCGACAAAATTGGGCCGCCCGCTTTTGCCACGGCCAAACGGCGAACCAGGATGAAAGACATGAACCGTGCGAAGGCCCGCTTTGCGTGCGCTACGCAGGTTTTCGACCGTATCCTCGACCAGCACCGCGCGCCTTGGGTGAATCCCTTCATGGGCAAGGATATATCTCATCAAGGCTACTGAGGGCTTGGGTCGAAAGCGTCCATGAAACTGCATTTGCTCGATGCCCCATAATTGGTCAAAGCAGCGAAGAATCCCCAAATGCTTGAGTACGGCCCGCGCGTAATGCAACGGTGCATTCGTGAACAAAACTTTGCGACCGGGCAAGCGGTTCAGCTTTTCGCGTAGGCCGCGCTCGGCCTTGACTAAAGGGGCGACATCAAAAGCGTGGCTGCGCTGTAAAAAGGCGTGAGGATCGACGTTATGGTGCCGCACTAACCCGAGCAGTGTGGCGCCGTAGCGCCGCCAATAACGGGTGCGAAGCTCGCTCGCTGCGGCCTCATCTAGCTCAAGGCTCTCCATGACCGCAGCGGTCATGCCGAGATTGATTTCGCGAAAAATTTTGTGCGAAGTGTCGTGCAGAGTATTGTCGAGGTCAAACAGCCAAACCGGTGACTGTTGCGCTTGTTGCGTTGAGCCGCCAAGCGTGCGTCCGGCCTTTAACTGCCGATGCACACCCGCCCGGCGCGAGCGCACCGGGGGATGCTGAGGAAACCGCAGCCGAGGCACCTGCGGTTTAAGTTGACGAAATCATGGTGCCGACCCCGCGGTCGGTCAAGATTTCAAGCAATAAACAGTGCGGCACACGGCCGTCAACCACGTGAACGGATTTCACACCGTTGCGCGCTGCATCAAGCGCAGATGAGATTTTTGGCAACATACCGCCCGAAATCGTGCCATCGGCAAACAAGGCGTCGATTGTCTTGGCAGACAGTGAACGCATTAACTTGCCGTCCTTATCAAGTACGCCTGGCGTGTTGGTCATCATGAGTAGCTTTTCGGCGCCTAAGACCTCGGCCATTTTTCCGGCAACCACATCGGCATTGATGTTGTAGGCCAGGCCATCTTCGCCATAGCCGATCGGCGAGATCACTGGAATAAATTGATCGTCTTGCAGGGCTTTGACCACCGCAGGCTCGACGTGCTCAATGTCGCCCACAAAGCCAATATCAAGCGGCTTGGATGGATCATCTTTGTTGGGCATCAGCAATTTTTTAGCCTGAATCAAACAGCCGTCTTTTCCGGTTAGGCCAACCGCCTTCCCGCCGGCCTCGTTGATCATGAGCACGATATCTTGCTGCACTTGACCGCCTAACACCCACTCGACGACTTCCATGGTGTCGGCATCGGTGACGCGCATTCCTTGTATGAAGGTGCCTTTTTTGCCGATACGACGCAGTGCCTCGTCAATTTGTGGCCCACCACCATGAACAACAATCGGGTTCAGACCAATGAGTTTGAGCAACACGACGTCGTGCGCAAAGCTGCGTTGCAAGACCTCTTCGGTCATGGCGTTGCCACCGTATTTGATGACGATGGTTTTGCCATGAAAACGCTTAATGTAAGGCAGGCTTTCAGACAAAACTTTTGCAACAACTTCAGGGGGCATCTGTGAGGATTGAGGCTGGCTGGTCATAGGACATTTGCAACAGTAAAAGCGTGTTGAGGGAAGACGGACGTGAGATTTATTTATTTAATTGTAGTGCGTGGCGAACCCATTAGCCCGCTAACGCCTTTTCGAGCGTATCGCGAAACTCTGCTTTGTTGTACTCGCCTAAATAGCGCTTGAGAATCTGACCGTTCTTGTCGATCAAAAAGGCCGTTGGCGTGAGCTTGACGTCACCAAACGCCCGCGCCACTTGCCCAACCGTATCCAAGGCGACAGTAAAGGGAAGCTTGCGAGTTTCGACAAAATTGATGACGTAGTTGGCCGGATCGTACTGCATCGCTACGGCAACGATTTCAAAGCCCTGCGCATGGTACTTGTCATAGTTTTCGATATTGGCAGGCATTTGCGCGACACACGTGACGCAACTGGTAGCCCAAAACTTGACGAGTACAACCTTACCCCGTAGCTCAGACATCTTTAACTGCTTGCCCGAGAGCGTTGAAAACGTGACCTCGGGCGCCTGCGCGAGCGGACTGGCGAAGAGCCAGATGCCTAGCCCGCCGAATGCGACCAGTACTGCTGCCGCGAGTAGTTTTTTCATTTCACCGGCATCACTTCAACACCCGCGCCACTTGAGGACGTTGTAGCAGCGGGGGCCTCGCCTAGGGGCGTTGTGTTGCTGCTGGTACTCTTGTTAAACACACGGTTGGAGTCGTCGAGTTTGTTTGCTTCAGCCGCCGAGATCACTTGGAATAGTTTGTCTACGCGCTTGACGCCACTGACTTGAGCAGCGGCTGCCGCGGCAAGGTCACCCTCGCGTTGCGTCACCAAGCCCATCAGATATACAACGCTGCGGTCTGTGACCACAACAATCGTGCGCGAAGGAATTTCGTTGGTGGTCGCGAGCGTTGTCATGACCTTAGAGGTGATCCAGGTGTCGTTGCTGAGTTCACCAAACGAGGCGGTTTCTTTGACAACATTGACTTGGTTAGACACTGACTTCACGCTTTGAGTTTTACTGGCGATTTCGGTCATTTCAGCTTTGCGGTCGTTGCCAAGCGAATCACCAGTGATTAAAACAACGCCTTGGTAGCTAGTGGTGTTGACACGCACGCTGTCACCAAATTTTGAGCGAATTGAGCCTGCGACTTTGATCTCGATCGTTTTGTCTTCGACCTGCTGACCCACGGTGCGTCGATCGACAACAACGATGCCGGTCGTGGCGGCTGCCCCGCCGACCATCAGGGGAACGCAGCCTGGCAAGAGCGCGCCCGTGCCTGCAAGGGCCAGGCAGAGCGTGAGGGGGCGAACAAAAGGGGCAAGCAGTCTCATGCGGGTTCTCCGAGTAATAACGTGTCAATGCCATCGCACAGCAGGTGTAGCAGAAGAATGTGAACCTCTTGAATGCGCATCGTGCGCTGGTGTGGAACGCACAAATGAACATCAGTGGGGAGCAGCAAGTTGCCGATGGTGCCGCCACCCTTGCCTGTAAGCGCGATGACTTTCATCTCGCGCGCGTGTGCTGCCTCGATGGCGAGTTGCACGTTGACCGAGTTGCCACTGGTTGAGATTGCGACCAGCACGTCGCCGGGTTGCCCGAGTGCGGTGATCTGTCGCGCAAAAACCTGGTCAAATCCATAGTCATTACCCACAGCGGTCAAAATCGAGGTGTCGGTATTGAGTGCCACACCAGCAAGTGGCAAGCGATCGCGCTCAAAGCGCCCGACTAGCTCGGCGATGAAGTGCTGCGCGTCTGCGGCCGAACCGCCGTTGCCGCAAGCGAGCATTTTGGCGTTGTTCGTCACGCAGCCGAAGCAAAGCTCAATGGCGCGCAAAAGCGGGGCCGTTAGGGTCACCATGCTGCGTTGAGTCGCAGCGATGTTGTCTTCGAAATGAGCGGTCAGTTTGGCAGCGAGATCCATGATGTTCGCGAAAGCTTGTTAATACTGCATTATCTCATTTATCCTGAGACAGGCGAACCGCATCGCGGTACCAGACCGCTCCATCGGGCTCGAAGGCGATGACATCTAGGCGATAAGTTGGCATCTGTCGCTCAAAATGACGGCGCACAAGCGTGGGGAGCCACCATTGAGCGGCACGTAAAAAGCGTTGCTGCTTGGCCGTTGATACACTTGCCGCGGCCCCGCCAAAGCACCTTGAGGTGCGCTGCCGAACTTCGATAAACACCAAGTGGGTGCCCTCGCGCACCACCAGATCAAGCTCGCCGAGTGGGCAGGTGAGTTGCCGCCCTAACAGCTGGCAACCTGCTTGCCGCAGCAGGCGCCAGGCGGCCTCTTCATAGCGGTCACCTGCTAGCTGACGCGTCGAGCGCCGTGGTTCGCGGGCACTGTCGTCGCGATCATGCCTGGCACGCGCTTGCCTGGCAAGCTTGCGCTTGCGCGCCTGCAGGGCCTGGCGTTGGGCCTGTTGCGCCCGTAAAAACAAGGGATCAAGAGGGGGGTTATCAGAAATCATAGGCTAGGCTGTGTATTGGTGGGGCGCGCTGAGCGTTCAGGCGGCATGTGTCGCAGTACAGGCCCGACGTTTGTCGCCAAGCCGACTACACTGCCACAATTCACCTCTTTCGTGTTGCATCATGACCGAACCTGTCCTGCCCGAAGATTTGCCCGATGCTTGGCAGCGCGTCGGGCAGCGCGTAGACGCGCAGTCCTGGCCAACCCATGCCTTGTATGTTGTGGCTACCCCGATTGGTAACCTGGGGGATCTGACCCTGCGCGCTTGGCAGGCTTTAGATCGTGCCGATGTGATCGCAGCGGAAGATACCCGCGCAAGCCGCACCCTGATGGATGCCTGGGGGATCACCACGCCTTTGATTGCTGTTCATCGGCACAACGAGGCCAGCGCCGCGGCAGGGATTGTCGAGCGTTTAGCGGCAGGGCAGCGAGTGGCTTTGGTGTCAGACGCGGGGTCGCCGGCTGTGAGTGACCCCGGGGGGCGTGTGGTGCAAGCGGTTCACGCTGCTGGCTTAAAGGTGGTGCCTTTGCCCGGACCAAGCGCGGTGATCACTGCGCTGATGGGCACTGGCGTGACCACAGATGCGCATCCTGGCTTCGTGTTTGCAGGATTCGCTCCAACGAAAACGATGGCGCGCCAGCGCTGGATTCGTACTTGGACCCAATTGTCTGCAGCGACTGTTTTCTATGAAGCGCCCCATCGCATTATTGACAGCGTGCAAGACCTGCTCGATGTATTGGGGCCTGAGCGCCAAGTCGCCTTCGCACGCGAGTTGACCAAGCGGTTTGAAGAGTTGGCGAGCATGCCACTCGCTCAGGCTCCCGGTTGGCTGGCCGCAGACTCTCATCGTGAACAGGGTGAATACGTGGTGATTGTGTCTGCACCCGAAGCAGTGACAAGTGCCGAGCTCGAGCTCGAGGGAGGCGCGGCGATTGACGCATGGCTCGATGCCTTGCTTGAAGCGGTTTCGGTACGTGACGCCGCACGTATCGCCGCAAAGGCCACGGGCTTACCCCGCGATACGCTTTACGCCCGTGCGCTCTCGCGCAAGCCCGCTTAAGGAGGCGATAGGCTTGGCGCCATGCCCGTTGAGGTCTGTACCGGATCGACTGCTTGCACCGCAGCCTCTCGGCTCGCAAAGGGGCCAATCCTGACACGGTGCAGATTATTAAACGTTTGTTCAACCCGAACCGAGGCGCCTAAGCCCGGAGGAATCTGGCTTGAAACACGTGTCGCGAGTGCTTGCGCCTTGCTGGCATCTGAAAACGCACCAAGCTGTAAATACATGCTTCCTGGTAAAGCTGGCCGAGCCGGCAGGTCGCCAGAGGGTGGCAACGGAGCTGAAGCGCCGGTTGCCGCGGCAGCTGGCGTCGCTTCGGCTATCGCGGCAACGGCCATGGGCGCGGTTGTCTGAGTGTCTTTGGCGGGCGAGGTTTGGCTGACGGCCGGCTTGTTGTCTGCTGCAGGCTGGCTGCCAGAGAAGGTACCCGCAGGTGTACTGTTGGCTGTCGCAATCTCAAGAGTTGCGGGTGCCGACTGCCAATTTTTGATTTGCTCAGCCGTAATCCGCTCAACGACAACTTCAGCACTGCCCGGGCCAAGCATGCCCAGTTTGTAAGCTGCGACATAAGACAAATCAATGACACGGTCGTTTAAGAAAGGGCCGCGGTCGTTGACGCGCACCACGACGCTTTTACCGTTTGAAACTCGCGTGACGCGCGCGTAGCTGGGCAAGGGTAGGGTTGGGTGTGCGGCGGTCATGCCGTACATGTTGTAGCGCTCGCCGTTGGCGGTCGAGTTGCCATGAAACTTTTTCCCGTACCAAGAGGCGCGCCCTTGCACTTTGTATGGGCCGCCGCTAATGTCTGGTGTGTAAGTTTTGCCAAACACCACATAGGGCTTGCTGGTGCTGGGCGTAAACGGTTCGATTTTTGGTACTGCGTCGGGCACCGCATCAAGGTTCGCTGGGGGGGTGGCATCGGGGCCGTCATCTAAGTAATAGCCCCCGCCGCGCCTTGCACCACCCGCACAAGCCGCAAGCAGTGCGATCACGAGACACACACACACCAACCGCCCAACGCGGGTGACGGTGTCGCGCATTAACTCAGCCCGGGCTGGTTGCGATGTCGCACCAGCAATTGCGAGTGCTCAGCAAATTGACGTGCAAGGGCCTCAACCACGTAGACCGAGCGGTGTTTGCCGCCCGTGCAGCCAATGGCGACGGTTAAGTAGCTGCGCGTGTCCTCTGTGTAGCGCGGCAGCCACTTACGGATAAAACCTTCGATGTCTGAAATCATCTGGTGCACATCGTCAAAGCCAGCCAGCCAATCGGCCACCGGTTGATCGCGACCTGTCAGTGGGCGCAAGGTCGGGTCGTAGTGCGGGTTTGGCAGACAACGTACATCAAACACCATATCGGCATCGCGCGGCACACCGTTTTTAAAGGCGAAGGATTCAAAGGTGAGCACTAAGGGGCTGCGGTCTGCTTGCACCAAGTCGCGCACCCACGCTCGCAGCTGTCCGGGCGTGAGGCCAGAGGTGTCGATCACTTGCCCCTGACTGCGCAGGGGGTCTAAGAGCTCGCGCTCTTGAGCGATACAGTCTTCAAGTGAGAGCACTTTCCCCTTTTTTCGCATGCGATCTGACAGAGG
>CAIZGG010000364.1 GCA_903932425.1 uncultured beta proteobacterium
CAAGTGCGCCGTGTCCGGATTGTCAGACCAGCGTAAAACGGTATCGACCCAATTGAGTTCGCCACCCGTAAACCAGCGTGGAAACTCTGCACCCTTTGAAACGTCAATATATTGTGTGTAATCTTTTGACCAGACAATACCGCAGAACGCGTTCACCTCTTTCCAGTATTGCGCAGGCTGCTCAATTGAAAAACGGTAAAAGGCTTCGTAGTCACTAAAGCCTAAACGCTGCATCAGGCGCGCGATATTTGAATCGGTCAGATCTTCTGCGCGAGGTTGCCAAGCCGCGAGTTCATGGGTAGTCATGTTAGTTTGAATGCCTTAATTGATTGTGAGCCCACCATCAACAGTCAGAATATGCCCCGTAGTTGATAGTGATTCATCCGAGGCCAAATACAGCGCGGCATAGGCCACATCTTTAGGCGGAACAACGCCAAAGAGTTGCCCAGATAAAAACTTAGAGGTGACGCCGTCATCTTTCAAGAGTGTCAGAACACGGTCAGTGCCGGTTGCACCTGGCGCGATGGCATTGATTCGAACCTTTTGAGCAGCGTACTCAACGGCCATCGAGCGGGTGAGGGCGCTGATCGCGCCTTTGGCTGCCGTGTAGGCATCTTTGCGGTGGGTTCCGATCAGCGCGACCACTGACGTCATATTGATCACCGCGCCGCCGCCGCTGGCAATGATGGCCGGAATTCCATGCTGACAACCTAGCCACGTACCGAATAAATCGAGTTGTATTTTGCGCCAAAACTCTTCAGTTGCTCCCTCGGTCACCGAACCATCTTGCACGGTTGAGCCGCCTGCGTTGTTGTGAAGAATGTTTAATTTTCCGAAGGTGTCAACGCAGCGCTTGACTGCGTTCTCGACTTGGTCGGACTGGGTCACATCCGCTTGAATAAACAGACACTCGCTACCCTGAGCTTCGAGAAGCTTCACAGTTTCAGCACCACCAGCCGGATTTTTGTCAATGAAGGCGACTTTTGCACCTTCTTGCGAAAACAGCAAGGCAGTTTCGCGACCAATGCCTGCGCCAGCTCCGGTGATGAGTGCTACTTTTCCAGCGAGTCGTCCCATGATAGTCCCGTAAAAAAATTAAATGCCCAGATAGGCGCGTTGCACGTCTTGACTATTTGAAAGGTCTTTCGCAAGACCGTGCATTGCGATCTCGCCGCGTTCGAGGATGTAGGCGTAGTGTGAGATCTCAAGCGCGATTTCGGCGTTTTGTTCAACTAACAAAATATCGACACCGGCTTTTGCAATTGATTGAATAATGTCTGCAATCGTATCGACGATGGCTGGCGCCAGACCAATTGTTGGTTCGTCCAGAAGTAACAGTTTTGGTTTCGCCATGAGCGCCCGCGCGACCGCAACCATTTGTTGTTGGCCACCGCTCAGGCTCCCTGCCCGTGCACTGAGTTTTTCGCGCAAGGCTGGAAAATAATCAAGGGCTTGTTCAAAATCTTGCTGAATGGCACGTGTATCCGAGCGTTGATAGGCACCCATCTGCAGATTCTCTGAGACGGTCATGCTTTTAAATAGCCGACGTCCTTCCGGTACAAGTACCAAACCCTGCTTGACCAACGCATCGGTCTCAGTTCCAAGAATCTCTTGTCCGAATAGTTGTGCCCGACCACTTTGCGAAGGCAGCAAGCCCGTCAGGGCTTTCATTGTGGTGGATTTTCCTGAGCCATTTGACCCAATAATTGTGGTGATCAAGCCTCGCGATACTGAAAAACTAATGCCCTTTACAGCAGGAACAATCCCATAGTTCACAACAAGGTCATTGACTTCGAGAGTGTGTTCGCCTGTCATGCCCGTTTACCCAGGTATGCTGAAATGACCGCCGGGTTCTGCTTGATGTCTTGAGGTGATCCCGCGGCAAGAAAGACACCATGATCAAGCACGACAATGCGATCACAGATTTCCATGACCGCCTTCATGTTGTGTTCTACCAGCAAAATAGAGGTTTTGAACTCATCGCGAAGGCGTCTAAAGATCGCGAGCGCTCCAACGACCTCGGTTTGATTTAAACCGGTTAGCGGCTCGTCAAGGCAAAGCAACTTTGGACGTGTTGCGAAGGCGATTGCGATACTGACCATTCGCTGTAAGCCATGAGGTAAGTTGCCAGCAATATCTTGCAAATGGTCTTGAAGATTAAGCACCGCAGCGGTTTCCTGAACCCGACGCTCGCGTTCACTTTTCGAACGGATCATACTGAATGTTGCAATCAGAATATTGTCGTAGACCGTCATGTAAGACAGCAGGCTGTCATGCTGAAACGTTCGCACCAAGCCCTTGTGGCATACCTGCGCTGTGTTCATATTAGAAATGTTTTCGCCCAAGAACGTGACTCGGCCATCGGACAGCGGATAAAACCCGCTGACGCAATTGAAGGTGGTGCTTTTTCCTGCACCGTTGGGCCCAATCAAGCCAAGAATTTCGCCCGCATTCACTTCAAAGCTCAGGTCAGATACGGCGGTTAAACCACCAAAGCGGCGCGACAGATGCTCGACTGTCAGTAAACGTTGAGGTGTCATCATATTCGCGTGCCCTTAGTGTCTGGCGGCGACTTGGGCTTTTGGTGCAAGCCCAAAGAATTTTCGAACGATGCCAACCAAACCGTCAGGCATCAGCAGCACTGCGATAACAATTGCACTGCCATAAAAGATATGCTCGTAAGGCCCAAAGCCCATTGCCACCTGCGCTAACAACGTCAACACGGTAGCACCCAGAATCGGTCCTGCGATGTGTGACTCACCACCCACTTTGATATAGGCAAGCGTGTAGACCGCTAATAAAAAGCTGAAGTCTCCGGGGCTGATCACATTGTTCGCGTGGGCAAGCAGTGCTCCACCAATGCCCGCCACAAAGGATGAAATCGCAAGGCACAGAACTTTAGTCAGATGCACATTGATGCCAACCGTTTGCACCAGCGCATCGTTGTTTCGGATCGCTACCAGCACCTTGCCGAAGTCTGACTGCTCAAGTTTGTACAGTGCCCATAAAAGTAACAGTACGATCGTTACGACCAGGGTCGGGTAGTAGTCGGTAAATAATACGGGTGGAAAAATTCCAATCATTCCTGAGTTGCCACCGATATATTCAATCTGGGTGTAGATCATTCGCAAAACTTCAGTAAAAGCGAAGCTGATCAGCATGAAGTAGGGACCTTTAGTGCGCAACGTGATGTAGCCGACTACTAAACTCAGTAGCGTTGCCGCGACCGCGGCGCCGACTAAGGCGAGCGCAAAGGGCAAGCCTAGCTTTGCGGTAAAAATTCCAGACACATAGGCGCCTAGTCCAACAAAACCCGCAATGGCAAAATTTAATTCCCCAATGAGCTGCACAAAGCGAAAGCTTGCAGCCAATAAAATATTGAGGGCAACCCATATCACCAGACTTGCAGCAAACCCCGTTCCGGCAAACAGACTCCCGCACAGGGCGATGACACTGAGTGCGACGACCCACAGTGCTGAGGTTTTAGAACGAGCCATTGCTTTAGCACTAACCATTTCCCATGATTCCCTTTGGGCGTACAAGTAATACGAGCATGGTGATGACAAACATGGCTAGCGTGGCAAGCGATGGATCAAAGTAATAACCGCCAACGCTTTCAATGATGGCGATTAAGATGCTGCCGATAATCGAGCCCGGAATGCTGCCCAAACCACCAATCACGATTGCGATAAATCCTTTGATCAAGAAGTCGCTGCCGACATTGGCGCTGATGACCGTGACAGGCGCTAGCAAGGCCCCAGCCATTGCTGCTAGAAAAGTTGCAATTAGAAAGCCATATAGCGCAATCTTTCGATATGGGATGCCTTGCAACATTGCGGCTTCGTGGTCTTCAGCGACTGCGCGCAGGGCTTTACCCAACTTTGTCGCAGCGATCAACCAGCACATCACGAGCGCGACGCACAGAGCTATGAGCGTCAACACCAGGCGCTGCGTCGTGATGGCACCACCCAGGATTCGCAAGTTACCCTCGATCAGATCCGGCAACTTGACAGGAACACCACCAAAAAATTCTAAAAATAAGCCTTGCATTAAAAGCGAAAGGCCGACTGACAAGACAAACGATCCAACCATGTCGCGTTGGAATTTTTTGAACGCGAAGTGATAGAGAAACCAACCACAGGCCATCGTGGCCAGGATGGAGACGATGCCGGCGACCGCATAATTGAGTGCGAGGGGCAGGGCCGGGCTATTGAGCCAGGGCACGAGAATCGCAATCAAGAGCAACACCAAGCCGAAAAATTCGCCATGCGCGAAGTTCACGACTTTCATGACGCCAAAGATCAACGTGAGTCCGAGCGAAAATAGAATATAGGCCGCGCTGATCTGCAGACTATTTAAAAAGAGTTGCCCAAAAATTTCCAAGGCGATGTGTCCTAAAGGCTTCGGCGAAAAACTGCTCGACAGAGGGCGCGTCGCAAACTGACGGCCCTCGTCTGCGACTTACTTGCCTGCCGCTAAGCGTGTTTTGAGCTCTTCAGGGATGATGCGCGTGAGTTCAACCATCTTGCCGTCTTGCACTTGCGTGATCATCACTGGGACTTGGATCTGCTGTGGCGAGTCGTAAATCGCTTTGCCGCCAAATACGGTTTTGCCGTACGAGGTTTCAAAAATTAATGTTGGCAGCACGGTAGCAATTGTCTTGGGATCCAGGCTGTTTGAGGCTTCCATCGCGGCTTTGAGTGCGTACACCGAGTCATAGCTCGATACTTGCAGCGGGTTGAGTGGCTCTTTGTACTGAGCCAGCATGCCTTGGTTTAGGATCTGTTGAACGGGCGTTGAAAGCGAGCTCGAGTAATCGCCTGCGTAACCCATGTATGTGCCGTTTGCAGCGGCACCACCAATTTGCGCGAGTTGCGTTGCACTCGTGCCTACCGGAAGCACTTTGACGCCGTTCCAGCCTAAGACGCCAAGCTCTTTAAGCATGATGCCTGCATCGGCGGGTGGGGCGACGCCCAAATCAATGATGTCTGGTTTTTGTTCGGTCAGCTTGGCTGCGATTGGTTGGAACTGCGTGGTACCGCGCTCGTACCAGTTTGAAGACAATACTTTAACGCCCAAGGCTGCCCAGGCCTTTTGCGCGACCGTCTCAACTTCTTTACCTGAGGCATCGTTTGCGTTCAGGATGGCGACGGTTTTCGCCTTCGGATTTTGCTCTAACACGTACCGATAAAGTGGATCTAGGATTTCAAACGGCGTGTTGGACTGAGTAAAGGTCAGCGGAAACTGCGGCCCTTTTACGCTTTTTCCCCAGGCTGAAATAAAGATCAAGGTGCCACTGCGCTCAGAGAGCGATTGCAGCGCCTGAATCGGAGCAGTGCCGATGCCGCCGACAATGTATTTAATTTTGTCGCGGTTAATCAGATTTTGCGCAACTTTTGTGCCTTCAGCTGCGTTGTACTTATTGTCATACGCAACGATTTCGTATTTGTATTTTTTGCCAGCGACTGTGACGCCACCCTCAAGATTGATTTTGTCGGCTGCCTGTTTTGCCGCCCACTCCATGCCCAGCCCCCAAACGGCCGCAGCACCCGACATGGGTGCAGAGATACCGAGCTTGATCGTGTCTTGCGCTTGCACGCTAGTCACCGATGTCAGCGCAGATAGCGCAAGTGTGGCGTAAATCTTTTTAAGATTGGTCATGTTTGTCTTCCGAGATATTTTATTTTTTAAGGGAGAGTCCATTACTGAACAAGCCCTCGTTCGAACGACTTTACCATACAGTCATGGCTGCTTTAAAAAGAAAAAATTCCCGAAGCTTTCGATTAAAAAGCTTCGGGAATATGTTTGTTGCGAGCGGGCGCGTTTAAATAAAAGCACATCCCGCTAAACGCCTGAGCGGGTAGCGCGAAGGGTTAGTTACACGCCTTCGATGATTCTGATGTCGCGCTCAGCCGCATTTGGGCCCAAGGCTGCAAGCGCTTCTTGATACCCGGGGCTGTTATAGGCGGCCTGCGCAGCTTCGACGCTTTCAAACTCAATGAGTACGGTGCGCTGTTTGACCCCTTGCTCTTTAGTGACCGCGGCCTCACCGCGTGCAAGAAATTTTCCGCCAGCTGCGGTAAGCGAAGGGCCCGCCAGTTTTGCGTAGGCGGCGAGAGCCTCTGGGTTTGATACTGAGCGGTAAGCACTGATCCAATAGGCCTTAGGCATGTCGACTTCTCCGTGTGTGTTGGTGTGTCGCTATATTACCAAGGGTGTCGTGCGAAGCGAATTTCTGTCGCGATCGTTCAAACCAACGCGAGGTAAGGTGTAACAACCGTGAAGGTGTGACGGCCCCAGCGTGCACCGACCGATGCTGCGTCGCCGCATAATTGCAACCGCCTAAAGAGGGTATTATTTTTGGATGGCGACCTCTTTGACTGATGTACAAGATTCCTTGCGCGCACCCTTCAAGGTGCGCAGTTTTTGTTTTCAATGGCCCGCTGATTTAGCTGCGTCGCTGGCCTTTGAAATGGAGATCTTGGTTCTTGGCTGGTATGTGTTGGTTGAGTCAGGTTCGGTCATGATGCTGGTGCTCTATGGCGCCTTGCAGTACTTCGGCTCGGTGTTGTCTCCAATGTTTGGTGTTGCGGGCGACCGGTTGGGCTACAGGCGTTTATTTATGGTCACAAGAGGTGTGTATGCCGCCTTGGCCACTCTGGTGATGGTGCTCGCCTTTTTGTCTTTACTCACGCCGTACTTAGTCATTGCTGTGGCTGCGATCGTTGGCATGATTCGCCCGTCAGACAACATGATGCGTTATGCGTTGGTTGGTCAAACCATGCCTCCCGAGCAGTTGACGGCTGCGCTCGGTATCTCAAGGATGACGGCAGACTCGGCTCGAATTGCTGGTGCATTGGCTGGGGTCGGGACGGTGGCTCAGTTTGGTATGGCCGCGGCGTATGTTGTCATCGCCCTGTTGTATTTAAGTAGTTTTTTATTCTCGTCTGGCGTTGCCGGTAAAGAGTCCAATGCTGCACCTAAGCCTGTGCGTTCGGCTTTTTCTGAGTTATTGGCGGCCTTCGAGTACGTTTGGGTGCGCCCCGAGCTTCTGGGTGCCATGAGCCTGGCGTTCTTAGTGAATTTTTTGGCGTTCCCTTTCACCTTAGGTTTGTTGCCGTACATCGCAAAAAATGTTTTCTTAGTGGGTCAGGCGGGCCTGGGTGCTTTAAGTGCAAGCTTCGCCTTTGGGGCGCTGCTTGGGTCGCTGATGTTAGGCTTGAATCGTTTCGCATTAGGCACAGCGCGTGCCATGCTGGTCACCGCAGGCCTTTGGTTTTCCTGTTTGATGGTTTTTAGCTTTTTGACAGGGCTGACCGCTGGGATGCTCATGCTTGTGTGCACGGGCTTTGTACAAAGCTTGAGCATGACCCCCTTGGCAGCAGTGATGCTTCGCGGGACAGAGCCGGCCTTCAGAGGACGCGTGATGGGTATGCGTATGCTGGCAATCTGGGGGTTGCCCGTCGGCCTCTTGGCGGCAGGCCCTCTCATTGATTGGCTGGGTTACCGGGCCGTGGCGTTGCTCTACACTGGCTCGGGCCTACTTCTGACCCTGGGTATCGCTCGGCGCTGGCATCGTGCGCTCTGGAGCAAATCGGCTCCGTCCAATCAACACAGTTAATTGGCAAGCCAAGAGACTTTGTGTTAGGGTTCTCCCTGAGACAAAAAAGAAGCGCCCAAAGAGCCCTATGAAGATTTTTTTACGGTTGGAAAATGGTTTTTGCAGCCGCGTCGCTGCAATTTTTGCAGTCAATGATGCTGCACCAGGCCTTTGGCGCTTATCTGAGCGTGTTGATTCAAGAAAAAGGCTGGAGCAAAACCTCAGTGTC
>CAIZGG010000365.1 GCA_903932425.1 uncultured beta proteobacterium
CGCTCGCGGAGGCCAAGACGTGAGTGCATTGTCGCGTAGCCGAATTATTTCCCGGCTTCGTAGCGGTGACTTAGTAGTTTCCCCGATTCTCACTCAAAAGCAGCTAGGGGCGTCGTCAATTGATTTGCGTATGGGGACAGTTGCACTTATGGCCCGCGCGGGTGCTCAGTCACACGTTGATCCATTCGGTTATCTGCCAACGAAAGACGGGGGTGAGCATGGAACAGTTCGCGATCAACAACAAAAGCATGAGCGATTCGATATTCCCTTCGGGAAGTCATTTCTCCTACACCCCGGTTCGTTAGTCCTTGTTCCTACGCTTGAATGGGTAAGGATTCCAGACGACCTTCAAGGGGTAGTTACTGCAAGATCTTCGTGGGCTAGGGAAGGTCTAAATATTGCGACAGCGACTATTATCAATCCAAGATATCGTGGCATCATCACATTGGAATTGGCGAATTTTGGCGAAATACCGATCAGACTGACCCCTGGTCTAAGACTTGCGCAACTTGCGTTTTACCTTCTCAAGATTGATGATAACCACCAAGAGATTGAGGCCGCGTATCGTGAACAACATAGTGGAAATCTGTCGGGACAATTTGATATGAGTTTTGAGCCCTCGGCAGGCAACATTGCCAAGGATGACGAATGTTTCGTTCTGTCAACGAAATGATCTGATTCACGTGGACGTCAAATCGGCGTTACCCCGAACGTCTCCCAGTATTGGTAGACGAATGAAATAACCCACTAGAGAACTTGGCCCCGTCTCAATTCGAAGACTGCTTGCAATCTCCCTTAGTGACTACTTCACCGGTTGCTTTCGCCAACTGCTCTCACGGCTTGGATCGCCACCCATAAATTCATATCCATCTACTCCAGTGCCAACCCTTGGTGCTACTGGCTTGATATTCGGCTCATGAGTGCTCCTTTGTATCCCAACTTGCCGACCGAGGCCAAATTCTGGAGCTGGAAAGTGTAATCAGCTTTGAAGATCCTGCTGACGTGCTCAAGTTGCTGTCGCATGAAAGAAGTGCGTGCCGCAGCACAGCGCTTCAGGCTCGAAGCGCTGCTGAGTTGATATCTCGGTTAGGGTGTCCAGGCACGGGCTCGGTGAATTCAACGTCAGTGCTGCTGACACTTGCCGTGCTTTGCACCAAGCCTTCAAGCCGAAGACTGGCTCGGTAATTTTCGGATCGCAACTTCATAAAGACCTGCAGTTTCTCGTCATTGTTCAACATCTCAATCCTCCACCGAGATACGATAAATGAAAGATTCAGTCCGGCAGGAAAGTGATGAATCCAGATGAGCCCACCGTGACTATGGTGCGGACCGGGAACGTCCATTCCATTTAAAGTTTAGATTAGCGAATTAACGCGCAGCTTGTCCAGCGTGGCCATTCCATTTTTTCCAAAAAAAAATTAGAAACCTTGCCGTTCACACCCTGCCAACCGGCACCCTCCAAAACCGCACTCCAAATCCTGCGAGCGCAAACACAAACGCCGTCCCGGTCACGGCCACCCAGCCCCAATGCGCCAGCATGGTGCTGCCCAGTGCCGCACCGACCGCCATGCCGATGAACATGCCGACAAACAACACGGCGTTGAGGCGGCTGCGTGCGGCGGGTTCGATGCCGTAGACGATGGTCTGGTGGGCAATCAGGGACGATTGAAACCCGAGATCAAAGGTCACTGCACCCAAAGCGAGCAGGCACAGTTGGCCGGTCGTGGACAAAAATGGCCCCAGGCACATCACGGCAAACGAAAGCGCCGTCAGTCCCGCGCCCAGGCGTGTAACCAATTGCGGGCCACGGCGGTCGGCAAGGTGCCCGGCGACTGGTGCGGCAAATGCACCGATGGCGCCGGCAAGACCGAAAGCACCGG
Source organism: uncultured beta proteobacterium (assembly GCA_903932425.1). GTDB lineage: Bacteria > Pseudomonadota > Gammaproteobacteria > Burkholderiales > Burkholderiaceae_B > Zwartia. The sequence continues at coordinate 1,881 of CAIZGG010000365.1, forward strand.
CCACGGCGCTGCCCAGGTGAAAGGGTTCGGCATGCAGCATGACCGCCAGCGTCGACCAGAAAGCGCTGAAACCAACGGCGAGCAGGCCCTGTGCCAGAGCCGCCTGTCGCAGAGCCGCATGGCGCTTCAATAGATCCAGCAAAGAACCCAGCAGGGCGGCATACGGCAGGTTGGTGGTCGGCACAAAACGCGGCAGGGTACGCCATGCTGCGACACCAATAACCGCCATGCCCAATGCTGCAATGAAAAACA
>CAIZGG010000366.1 GCA_903932425.1 uncultured beta proteobacterium
GGTTGAATCGAGCATCGTGCCGACCGAATCAACCGAACGTCTGGGCTGGAGATCCATCTATCTGGATCACACTTGCTGCCCACGAAAGGAAAGGAGGTCAGAAATCGATGATGTGTGTGCTTAGCTAGGCATTGCCCGCTAGCGTCCTGCGACATCTTTTTTGCAGTGAGCGAATACTACCCTACTTTTAGATCGGGGTAAACCCTTTAGGGCGAATAATTATGCTTTCCAGTCAATTACTTGCAAGTTCCGTTGCAATAACCACGCATTTGCCGTTTTAAAGTGCCCACAACCAATAAAAGGATTCGCACCTCGACGTGCCGACAACGGCGAAGGATGATTGCACATCAAAACCAAGTGCTGGGGTTGGTTAACAAGCAAGACCTGCTTAGTTTGCGCATGTGCGCCCCACAGCATAAACACCTTTGGATGCGGGTCTTGTGCCACCGACTGAATCAAGGCATCGGTCACGATCTCCCAGCCTTTGCCAGCGTGCGAGGCAGGTTGCCCGTCTTCGACAGTCAGTGCCGTGTTTAACAATAAAACACCCTGCCGCACCCAACGCGATAAGTCATTATTGTCCGCATTGGCTTTCAAGACTAATTGCGACGGGTCATCAGGGTATTCAAGTTCGATCTCGGCGAGGATATTGCGCAAACTTGGGGGGCGCGCCACGCCATCCGGAACAGAAAAAGCCAAGCCCTGGGCTTGCCCAGCAGCGTGGTAGGGATCTTGCCCCAAGATCACTACGCGTACAGCGTCGGGGGTTAACGCTTCAAGCGCACGAAAAGGCTGTGCAGGATAAACAACTGCTTCACTACGCAACCGCTGCGCGAGCATCGCAGACAAGTCGTCAAGCGCACGCTTCGCTTCATCCGTGCGCAAGACCGCTTGCCAGGCAGGCGCCAGCGCGCTGAGGTGAGCAAGCAAATCCGGTTGTTTCAAACGATTAGAGAGTAAGTGCATCTGAACAGTCATCCCCCCGTAGCCCAACTCACCGTCCCGATCACAACGTTGACTCAAGCCGAGCGACCAAGGCCTGGTGGTATGCGCTCAGTTGCTGTTGAACGCGCGCGCGCCGCGCCTGTTGTGCAGCCTGCGCCGCTGCATCGGCTGACGGCAAAGCCGCCCAGACCGCTTGCGGAAAATGCGGATCATCCTGCCAGCGCGGAATCACATGCCAGTGCAAATGAGGCACGACGTTGCCAAACGCCGCCAGGTTGACCTTGTCGGGTTTGAGCGCAGTGCGCTGTACCTGCTCAACCAACAGCACCACCCGCAACAACTCGGCTTGCTCTGCAGACGTAAGATCAGTCATCTCAACCACGTGCGCGGCCCAGATTACGCGCGTAAAGCCCGGATACAAAGCATCACACGCATCAATGACTCGCAGGTGTTGGTTTTGCCACAAGACGGTGCCACCCGGCGTCTGGCATAGCTGGCAATCGATGTTAGGCATATTGAGTCACCTTCTTTAAAACCTGTTGGACGAAGCGCCTAAGCAATGCGGCAGCTGATGAGTAATACGGTACATGATGAACGCTGATGATTGGCAGCTGCTGCCGCGAAAGCTTACCGTTCAGCATCTTCAAGCGCTTTGACAATTGCCTTGAGAACCACAACACGCGCATAGTGTTTGTCGTTAGCCGGCAAAATATGCCACGGTGCTGCAGCGCTGTTCGTGTGGACGAACATCTCGTTTGCGGCAACAGAATAAGCTTTTGCTTTGCGCCGATTACGCCAGTCATCTTCAGTAATTTTAAATTGCTTAAACGGCGAATGCGTGCGCTCTTTGAAACGCTTGAGTTGCTCGTCGGGGCTCACAGCCAACCAAAACTTAAGCACAATCGTGCCCTTCTCAACCATCTGCTGCTCAAAATCATTGATCTCATCGTACGCCCGCCTCCAGCTAGCACGCGTGATCAGTTTTTCAACACGCTCAACCAAGACACGCCCATACCAAGAGCGATCAAAAATAGCGATGCGACCTCGCCTGGGCACATTACGCCAAAAGCGCCATAGATACGGCCGAGACATCTCAGGAGGGGTTGGGGCAGACACCGCCATTACATCAAACTGACGCGCATCAATTGCACGCGTCACCCGTCGAATAGCGCCGCCTTTGCCGGCGGCATCCGCGCCTTCAAAGACCAACGCTAGCGCACGCTTCTTGAACGATTTATCGCGGACAAGTTGTGCCAAGCGGTTCTGTAACTGCAGGATCTGAGTTTCGTAATCAGCTTTGCTTAACTTGGCGCTTTCATCAAGCCGTTCAAGCAGATTCACTTTGGATGGGCTGATTGGCACGCTGTCAGGTTCATGAAATACCGGCACCTTAATCGCGCCAACCTTGAGTGAGGCCAGCACGGCTTGAGCGGTACGCACCATCCGTAACTTTGGATCTGCACTGGGAATCACAACCCACGGAGCATGCGGCGCATCGGTGCTATCCAAGATCAACTGGCTCGCACGACGGATTGAGGTGAATTTTTTATGCACTCTTATGTCGAGCTTATCAACCTGCCAGGCTGTTGAGGGATTGGCCAACAAGTCGTTGATGCGCGCTTGCTGCGCCTCTTTCGACAAATGAAACCAGAGCTTCAAGATTTGTACGCCATTCGCAGCCAGTGTCGACTCAAAACGCTTCACAAACCGAATCTCTTGCTCAAGGTGTTCTAAGTTCTGATGCTTACGGGATGCCTCTTCAAACAAAGCGGTGTATCGCGATCCGAACACAATTCCAATCTCACCTTTTGCGGGCAGCTTCATCCAAAATCTTCGCGCATCGGGATAGGCTCGATCCTCGCGACTCGCCTCTGCAAAAGCGATGGTGTGGATATGGCGCGGATCCATCCATTCGTTGAGCAAGTTAATCGTCTCGCCCTTGCCGGCCCCATCAATGCCCGCCACAAGAATCAGCAGAGCTCGATCTTGAAGCGCAATATGACGATACTGCTCGTTGACCAACTGAATACGTAGGTGCTGTTCAATTTTTTTAAATTGGTCTTGCGACAGCTGCGGATCTGCTTCGGCTTCTTGAAACATCAGGGCACCACCTTATAAATTGTCTGCATGAAGTTGCCTATGCTCAGTAGCCTAGCTTGCTTAGTGATGGATTCAACGCTTTAAGGCTTACTCGCTTGGCAAGGCCTCTTGCAAGGCCGCTAGGCGTGCAGCGCGGACTGTCTGTTTAATTTGATCAGGTGCACTCGCCAAACGGGCCGCTGCACCGGCATCAACCGCCAGCACCACATGCAACCAAGACTGCCAAGCCTCGCACGTTGCACGTGACATGTCGTCAACATAGCATGCGGTTCGCATCAACGCGTCAAAACGTTCAGGCTTGCGTAACGCGTCGCACGCTTCAATTAACGACAAAACGGCCTCTGCGCGAAGCATGTTGCCTAGCCGCGCGACCGCCGTCAGCACAACTGGCAACAAGCGTGCCATGTCGGCGCAGTCCGACGGCACACGCAATCGTGTTGCAAGCGCCTTGAGTTCAGGCGTATCAAGACAGAGCACAGCGTAACGTGAGGCTAAGGGCAAGCCCTGTTGTGCCACCCGATCCACTAACGCCTGAACGCCCGGGTTTAGCACCAGCTCGGGCATGATGCGATTTGCGGCGCCGACTTCGGTCAACAGGGCCAGCATCCGCGATGGTTGCGCAGACATTAAGCCGCGCGCCAACTCTTGCCAAACGCGCTCGGGCACTAGCGCGTCAACCTCGCCTGAAGCAACCATTTTTCGGCATAACGCAAGCGTCTCAGGCGCCACGACAAACTCGGTAAAGCGCGCCATAAATCGGGCAAGGCGCAAAATCCGCACAGGATCTTCTTCAAAGGCGGGCCCGACATGCCGCAAGATTTTTGCGCTTAAATCGGCTGCACCGTTTAAAGGATCAACAAGCTCGCCGGTCATGGACTGCGCAATCGCATTGACGGTCAAATCTCGACGCTTAAGGTCTTCTTCTAATGTGACCTCGGCACCGGTATAAAACGTAAATCCTTTGTAGCCTCTGCCCGACTTGCGCTCGGTTCGAGCCAAGGCATATTCTTCTTTGGTGATAGGGTGCAAAAACACTGGGAAATCCCCGCCTACAGGGATAAAACCACGCGCCGCCATCAACTCGGGGGTCGCCCCCACAATCACCCAGTCGCGATCGCCCGCTGGCAACCCAAGCAGGGCATCGCGTACCGCACCACCAACGATATAAAGTTGCAGACCCTCAGTTGCGTGATCAATACTCACGGCAAGGGCGTACGGCCATATGGCTGGGGCACAATTTCACCTAGGCGCTGTTTGAGTGACTGCGGTTGGCCACTGAACAACGCCGCGTAATACACCGCGTTAGACATGACGTTTTTGACATAATCACGCGTCTCATTAAAAGGGATTGTTTCGGCAAAGATTGCACCTTCAACCTTACTGTCAAGCTTAGAGCGCCACAACATGGGGCGACCCGGCCCGGCGTTATAGCCTGCGCTAGCGAGCACCTGCGACCCCCCTAAATCCGACAGCACCATGCTCAGATAGGTCGTACCGAGCTTGGTGTTTGTATCAAAATCATTGACCTTTGCAGGGGTGAAATCGGTCATGCCAATTTTGCCAGCGACCCAGCGGGCCGTCGCGGGCATCAACTGCATTAAGCCCGAAGCGCCAGCCACCGAGCGCGCATCCATAATGAAGCGCGACTCTTGCCGGATCAACCCATAGACCCACGCAGGGTCAATATCGATTTGTCGCGCCTGTGCCGATACGCGCCCTTCGAAGGGCGCGATATAACGCTGCGAAAAATCAAATTCTTTTGAGGTGCGATCTGACGTATTGACTACTCGATCAAAGATATTTTCGTGTCGTGCCACTTCAGCGGCAGCCATCAATTGGCGATCGCTCATGCCGCGTATCGTGAAGTTCCATTCGGGCACGGCGTCTGCGCGCCAGCCGCGTTTAAAGAGCGTGACAGCGCGCTGCAAACCGGGATTAGCGCGTGCCTGCGCAATCTCTTGCGCAGTCACCGGCGCGGGTCTGTCAGGCGCAACGATCGCACGACCTAACTCTTCGAGTGCCAACTGACCATAAAAATTGAATTGCTCGGTGATCGACGCGTACGCTTTTTCAGCATCTGATTTTTTCCCTGTGGCCGCCAAACCTCGGGCTCGCCAATACACCCACGTCGCATCGGCTTGCTGTGCGGGCTTCATCGCCTCAATGGCTTGCAACACAAAGGGCCAATCAATCGTGGCTTGTCGCAAAGAGGCGCGTACGCGCCAGGCGTTGTTTGTTTCAGACAAACCTAAGGCACCGGTCTCGCGGTACCATCCATAGGCGCGGCTATCGAGGTTCATCACAGCCAGCAGAGCCATCTGCCCATAGACCCACTGCAGATTTTGTTTGGGTAGTTGTCCGACCCAAGTGCTCTGTAGTTTGGTCGCCGTCGCGCTCAAATCGTTGCGTGCCGCGCGTGCCAGACCAATCGCGACGATGTCGTTACGCGCACTTGAGCGCGGCCCGAGCTGGGTGTTCAACCACTGCACCGGCTCGCGAAGCATGGCATCGTAGGCGGCCAAATCGGCCGTCTCAAAAACCCACGCCGCATAGCGCCGCGCCTCGGGTAGCTTATTATTTTCGATTGCCTCGTATAAATATGGCATCAGCTCGGCCGAGCCCAACACACGATCAGCCACTAACTGATCAAACAACTTCAAGCACGCCCCATACGGTGCAAACACTTTAGTTGCCTCGGCGGCGCTCGCACGCTGCCCTCCCATATGACGCGCCTCGAGTTGTGCACATAAGATTTGTGGATTGGGGTTCAGTACATCACCCAACTCGCGGACTGCCACAAAATCCCCAGACCGCGCCGCAGCCAAGATCCATTCGCCTTTAAGACGGTCGCCTAGGTAGGCCGTTTTATTTTTTGTGATGAAATCCGTGAGCGCCTGTTGCACGCCTGGCATATGAGTCGAACCAAGTTGTGTCCGCAATGACCAGTACTCTGGGTAGATGCCCAACACATCACCGCGCGCCTGGGGCACAAAACTTGCCAGTTGCGTCCATTGCTTAGCGTTCATCGCGTTACGCGCCGCAGCGACAGCACGCGCAGCAGGCGTTGAGTCGGGATCGGCAATCGTCGCGCCTGCCTGCACTGTTGTGTTGGGCGAGGTAGACGGTGCGTTGCTCGCACCCGGGGGCACTACTGGCGCCGCAACCTCAGCTGTCGAGTCAGGCAGGCGCCTCACGCCCCCTGTTGCGCCAGGAATTTGCCCCGAACTGGCTGGCGCCGCTGACGGGCTGGCCACCGGCACCAGCGTGCCATCGGCCTGCAAGACAAATCTCGCGGGGCCGCTCGCCTCAGAGCCCGGCGAAGAAGCTGAAGTTGCAGGCTGAGCCCAGCCCGGTGTTTGAGTGAACACCATGAGCGTACAGACCGTGGCCAGCCATTGGCGCTTGCGCGTCTTCGCAAGACTACCGTTCAACCCACAATTCTGATACTTTGTTTGCACGTGCATAAACCGCCCTATCACCGCTTCTATTTGTCAGCACCGTTGCGACACATGTCAAAGAATAACGCAGACCAGCTGCGCGCGCGCCTGCGCAGCCTTCGCCAAAGCATGCCTGTGGCTGAGCGCCAACACGCAAGCACTGCGCTATGCGACCGGCTGCAGCACTGGTTCGACCGGTACTTGGCCCGACCTGAGTTCGCAAGGCGTTCGAGCCCGCTTGTGGTGGCAGGATTTTGGCCGCTGGATGGCGAGCCCGACATACGGCCACTTTTGCAACAGCTTGACCTGCGTCAAGTGATCGTCTGCTTACCAGTGATCGTTGAGCGCAAGGCCCCGCTTGAGTTTCACCGTTGGACGTCCGACACCCCACTGACCGCACAGGCTTTTGGGGTGATGGAGCCCCCTCGTCAACTCGCGCTCGTGCCTGAAGTCGTACTGGTGCCCACGCTGGGGTTTACCTCTCAGGCAGCACGGCTTGGCTATGGTGGCGGCTATTACGACCGCAGCTTGGCGGCCTTACAACGTCGTGACGCTCAGCCGCTTTCCATCGGCATCGCCTGGCAACAGGGGCTGTTAACCGAGGCCGACGCGTTCGCCCCCCAGTCGCATGATGTCATCCTCGACGCCATTGCAACGCCCGAACAATGGCTACCTGCAAGCCCTGAATAGCCTAGACACAAGACCGGCCAACCGGCTTAAGCCTTAGCAAAAAAACGACTTCACGTTTTTAGAGGGGCTACACTATGGGTGTGACTATTTTATGACACACGCACAGGGAGTTCTCTATGACCTTAATAAAATCCATTCGTGGTGCCTTGCTCGTCGCGGGCTTTGTATCCTCTGTTGCTTCAGGTATCGCCTACGCCCAAGCCTACCCAAACCGGCCCGTATCGCTCATCGTACCGTTTGCAGCGGGCGGCCCGACTGACGTTTTAGCCCGTACCTTGGCTGTATCAATGGCAAAAAGCCTTGGCCAGACAGTTGTCGTTGAAAACCGCTTAGGCGCAGGCGGTACCGTTGCCTCAAACGTTGTGGCCAAGGCGGCTCCCGATGGCTACACCTTGTTCATTCACCACAACGGTATGGCGACTGCGCCAACGCTATATCGCAAGCTACCTTTTAATGCACTGACTGACTTCACCTATATCAGCCTGGTTGCCGATGTGCCGATGACACTGTTGGGCAGCAAAAAATTTCCTCCTAACACCATGCCTGAGTTCATCAAGTATGCAAAAGAACAAGGCGACAAAATTAATCTGGCTAATGCTGGGTTGGGTGCAGTATCGCAGCTGTGCGGCACCTTGCTGCAACAAGCACTAGGAGTAGGTTTTACGGCAATTCCATACTCTGGCACGGGTCCGGCCATGACTGCGCTGCTAGGCGGTCAACTTGATATTCTGTGCGACCAAACCACTCAAACACTGCCCCAAATCAAAGGCAATACCGTTAAGCTCTATGGCGTAACTTCGGCCGAGCGCCTGTCATATTTGCCCGACGCCCCAACGCTGCGCGAAAGCGGTTTGAAGGATTTTGAGATCGTGGTGTGGCATGGCATTTACGGCCCCAAGGGTATGGCACCCGAAGTCGTCGCTACGGTCAATAAAGCCGTGCAAGATGCGCTCAAAGATCCTGCAGTGATTCAAAAAGCCGGCGACTTGGGTGCGGTGATCGTTCCTGAGTCAAAACAAAACCCCGCGGCACTGCAAGCATGGCTCAAGGCAGAAATCGAAAAATGGGCGCCTTTGCTTAAGGCTGCGAACCAGTACGCTGATTAAGATTAAGATTATTGCTTCAGCGGTACAGCAAAAAGGCCTTCACTCTGAAGGCCTTTTTTATTGGGCACTTAACAGGGTGCCTTACGCCGTCAACCCACGCCAAATCGCCAGTGTCGCCTCGGCGTTGTTCAAGGTGTAAAAATGCAATCCCGGCACATCGTTATCAAGCAGGGTTTCGCACAGGTCGGTCACCACTTCGGTACCAAAGGCGCGAATCGAGTCTTTATCGTCGCCCATTTCGGCCAGGCGCAAGCGGATCCAGCGCGGCACTTCGGCGCCACACATTTCTGAAAATCGCATGAGCTGCGTGTAATTGGTGATAGGCATAATGCCCGGCACGATCGGAATATCCACTCCTTTAGCTTGTGCACGATCAACAAAATCGAAGTACGAATCTGCATTAAAAAAATACTGTGTAATCGCACTGTCAGCACCGGCCTTCACTTTATTCACAAAGTGCTTCAGATCATGCTCGGGCCCTGCCGCCTGCGGATGCATTTCGGGGTAGGCTGCCACTTCAACATGAAACCAATCGCCGGTTTCCTGGCGAATCAACGCCACCAAATCACTGGCATGCCGTAAGGCGCCAGCAGCATCGGCACCCATGCCCGAAGGCATGTCACCACGCAAGGCTACGATGCGGCGCACACCCTCTTGGCGGTACACCTGCAACAAGGCCTTAAGCTCGTCGCGGCTTGAACCAATACACGACAGGTGAGGCGCAGCATCGCGCCCCATGTCACGCAACACTCGAACCGTATCTAGCGTGCCATCGCGAGTTGAACCGCCGGCGCCAAACGTGACGCTGCAGTAATGCGGGTTCATCACCAACATTTGTCGGGCACCCTCAACCAGACGCTGCTTGGCAGCCTCATCGCGAGGAGGAAAGAACTCTAGGCTAAACGCTTTACCTGCTTGCATCGTCATCGATTATTTATTGATTAAGTTCGTCAAGAAGCCAGAAATCAGGCTGTATAAAAACGCACCGCCAACTGCCCACCAAAAGCCAGTGACCTTAAAGCCACTGAGGATTGAGCCAGCCAGCCAAAACATCAGCGCGTTGATCACAAGCAGAAATAAACCAACGGTCACGATCGTGATCGGCAGGGTCAACAATACAAACAACGGTTTAACCAACATGTTGATCAAACCCAAGACCAATGCGGCCCACATCGCAGACCAAAAGCTCGCCACAACAATGCCGGGCAAGATGTATGCAACAACCAACAAGGCAACTGCATTTAGTATCCAGACGAGTAGCAAAGTCATGATGAACTCCTAGTGAGTGAAACGCAGCGGGCAACCGACTTAACCATGCGACCTTGCCCAGTCCTGCAGACAAGGCCGCGCGGCTTGTAGGTTAGTAACGGTATTGCTCGCCCTTGTAGGGGCCTTCTTGCTTGACGCTGATGTAAGCAGCTTGCTGCGGCGTCAATGTTGTCAAATGTGCGCCGATTTTGTCGAGATGCAAGCGAGCTACTTTTTCGTCAAGGTGTTTAGGCAACACATACACCTGACCTGAGGTGTACTGTTCGTTGCGACTAAACAGTTCGATCTGCGCCATCGTTTGATTGGTAAACGATGAAGACATCACGAACGAAGGGTGACCCGTACCGCAGCCTAAGTTCACCAGGCGCCCCTTAGCCAGCAAGATAATGCGCTTGCCGTCAGGGAAAATCACGTGATCAACCTGTGGCTTGATTTCTTCCCACTCGAGGTTTTCGATACCGACGACATCGATTTCGTTATCGAAGTGACCAATGTTGCAAACGATTGCCTGGTCTTTCATGCGGTCCATGTGGGCACGCGTGATGACGTTGTAGTTGCCTGTTGCAGTCACGAAGATATCGGCCTTGTCGGCAGCTTCTTCCATCGTAACCACTTTGAAGCCTTCCATCGCGGCTTGCAAGGCGCAGATCGGATCGATTTCAGTCACCCAAACTTGAGCGCGTAGTGCGGCCAAAGCCTGAGCTGAGCCCTTACCCACGTCGCCATAACCAGCAACAACAGCAATCTTGCCGGCAATCATGACATCGGTTGCGCGCTTGATTGCATCAACCAATGATTCGCGGCAGCCATACAGGTTGTCAAACTTCGACTTGGTCACAGAGTCATTGACGTTAATCGCAGCAAAGGCGAGTTCGCCCTTTTTTGACATTTGATACAGGCGCAACACGCCTGTGGTGGTCTCTTCTGTTACACCTTTGATTTGCGCCAAACGTGTTGAGTACCATTTTGGATCGCGCTTGATCGTAGCTTTGATCGCAGCAAACAACACCACTTCTTCTTCAGAAGTTGGGTTGTTCAGTACTGACAAGTCTGACTCAGCTTTGGTGCCCAGATGCAACAATAGCGTGGCATCACCACCATCATCCAAAATCATATTGGCTTGGTGCTCGCCTGGCCATTCAAAAATCTTGTGGGTGTATTCCCAGTACTCAACCAAGGTTTCGCCTTTTTGGGCAAACACTGGTGTGCCAACCGCAGCAATTGCGGCAGCAGCGTGATCTTGAGTTGAAAAAATATTGCACGACGCCCAGCGCACTTCAGCACCCAATGCTTGCA